>NZ_JBFRNU010000016.1:0-70423 GCF_041471145.1 Vibrio sp. 10N.261.54.A5
CCATTAGCACCAATGGTGAGGTTGCCGTTGGTGCCAGTAATCGAATCCGGTGTGAATGCGTTATCTGGGTTATCGACGTCGATACTGGTTAGGGTGCCTGAGGTTGTCACCGCTTTGTCAGTCTCGTCGATGGCGACGGTCGCACTGCTGACAGTAGCTTTATCATTGGTGCCATTGATCGTCACTTTTATGGTCGACGGTGTGCCATCGATGGATGACACCGTGAAGGTCTCTTCGATCTTGTCGCCGATATTTAACTGATTAAACGCACTGCCGGCGGTGAACACCCAATGCCCGTTGGCATCAATGGTTAAGCCGCCGTGGGTTCCTGTGAGCGAAACCGGAGTGAATGTGTTGTCAGGGTTATCCACGTCGGTGCTGGTCAACGTTCCTGAGGTAGTTATAGCTTTGTCAGTCTCATCGATGGCGACGGTCGCACTGCTGACAGTAGCGGTGTCGTTAGTACCGTTAATTGTCACCTTGATAGTGGACGGTGTGCCATCAACAGACGACACTGTGAAGGTTTCTTCGACCTTATCGCCAACGTTTAGTTGATTAAACGCACTGTTCGCGGTGAACACCCAATGACCATTAGCATCAATAGTCAGGTCACCGTTGGTGCCTGAAATAGAATCCGGCGTAAACGCATTATCTGGATTATCAACATCGGTGCTGGTTAGGGTTCCTGAGGTAGTTACTGCTTTGTCAGTCTCATCGATGGCGACGGTCGCACTGCTGACAGTAGCGGCGTCGTTAGTGCCATTAATCGTGACGTTGATGGTCGACGGTGTGCCATCAATAGACGAGACAGTGAAAGTCTCTTCGACTTTATCGCCGACGTTTAATTGGTTAAATGCGTTGTTCGCGGTGAACACCCAATGCCCATTAGCATCAATAGTCAGGTCGCCGTTAGATCCAACAATGGAGTCTGGCGTAAACGTGTTGTCTGGGTTGTCTACATCGGTACTAGTCAATGTTCCTGATGTCGTTACTGCTTTGTCAGTTTCATCGATGGCAACGGTCGCACTGCTGACAGTAGCGGTGTCATTAGTGCCGTTAATCGTGACTTTGATGGTCGACGGTGTGCCATCAATAGACGATACAGTGAAGGTCTCTTCGACCTTGTCGCCGACGTTTAGTTGATTAAACGCGCTGTTGGCGGTGAAGGTCCATTGGCCATTAGCACCAATGGTGAGGTTGCCGTTGGTGCCAGTAATGGAATCTGGAGTGAACGCATTATCCGGATTATCGACATCGGTGCTGGTTAATGTTCCTGAAGTCGTGACTGCTTTGTCGGTTTCATAGATGGCAACGGTTGCACTGCTGACAGTAGCTTTATCATTAGTGCCATTTACTGTGATAGTCACTTGGTGCGGTGTACCGTCAGCAGAATGAATAGTAATGGTGTCGGTAGCGGTTGCTCCTTTGCCCAACGCTTGAACGTTAGGATTTGAATTATCAAGATCGTACGTCCAAGAACCAGTATCGGTCAGATGAAGCGTACCAAACGAGCCTACGATATCGGTGTTGGAGAAGTGTGCTTCGCCAGTATCTACATCCGTTACCGCAAGTGTGCCCGAGGTCTGAAGTTGGGACTCTTCGGTTACCGCGCCGGCACTGGTTCCACTTATCACGGCTTTATCATTGGTGCCGTTAACGGTAATTGCAATTTGATGAGGAGTGCCGTCGGCGGAGTGGATGGTTATGATGTCTGTTGTTGCAGAGCCTTGACCAAGAGCCTGAACTTGTGGATTTTTATTATCTAGATCGTAGGTCCAATCGCCATTGTCTTTAAGGTGTAAAGTACCCAGTGTCCCCTTGAGGTCGGAATTAGAAAAATGCGCCTCTTTTGAGTCGATATCGGTGATGTTGAGTTGGCCTGAAACCGTTAGGTCTTTATCTTCAGTAACTTGGCTTGAGCCATTACTTGTCCCGATAGCGAAAAACGAACTTGGTGAATTTGCTGTACTACTCGTGATTACTGCATGGTCGTTGGTGCCATTGATCGTAACCATAACTTGATGCGCTGTACCATCAGCTGAGTGAACAGTGACGATGTCTGTCGCAGTGGAACCTTGGCCAAGTCTTTGAACTACTGGGTTATTGTTGTCTAAACTGTATGTCCACGCACCGTCTTTGGTGATGCTTAGCGTACCGAAATTACTAGTCACTTGTGAGGCTTGAAAGTGGTCCTCTCCAAGATCAGAGTCCGTTACCGAAAGCTGCCCTTGAACTTGTCTCGTTAAATCTTCAGTTAACGTGCCAGCATCCACACCCGTAATTACGGCATTGTCGTCGTTTCCGCCAATCGTCATATCGATCGTTTGCGGTGTGCCATCTTTGGTGTGAATTGTGAAACTTTCATGCAGTGAAGTGGCTGCGGTTAAAGCTTGAACATTAGAGAGCGAGTTATCAACTTGATACTGCCAATGTCCATCAGCATCGATAGTTAATGAACCATATTTACCTGAGATAACTTCCGGCGTAACCGAACTTTCATTTTGGTCAGGGTCTATGACATCGATTTTGCCGTTCGCATGTAACAAGCCTTGTGAATCAATATTGTGATCTTCTGTTACCACACCTGTTAAGTCTCCAGAAATATTTGGCGTGTCTTGCTTACCTGTTACCGGTATCTGAACAATGATGCTCGAGCCATTAGATAGATGTAACGCAAAATGATCAGTACCTGGTTGGTGCTGGTTTAACAGGATGTATTGAGGAGAATTTGGATTCAATACGAATGTGTATTGACCATTTGCATCAACATGAAGCTCTCCGTACGTACCTTTTATGACTTCTGGCATAAAGGTGACGGGTAAAGCGGGCGTCGTAGGCGCATTCGAATGAGTCGGCTGACCGTTACTCCCTGAGGAGATAGTCGGCATCGATACCGAAGGAATGTAATGGACTTGCGGGTGAGAAAGCGTCGACAAATGATGAGAAGGAACCAAGTGAGAGCTCGAACCATGGGCGGAATGACTTGCACTTAAGGTGGAGTTTACGTCGCTGTCACTCGTCTGAGCTTCTTGGAGAGCAACCGCTGATGAGTCCGCCTTGCTATGGTCATCGGTGACATCTTTTTCGGTCACGTTATTTGCGGTTACTTGATCTGCAGCGTCGCTGGAATTGTCTATACTTTCCGCAGCAGCGTGTTTAGCCAATGATGGCAAAATCATCATGAGTGACTGAAAAAGTGGGATATTCACTTTTAGATGTGAATGCAGTCTGCGCTTCTTTTTTCGTGTTGGTTTCTTTTGTTCTAGCTCGTTACTTTTCTTATTTTTGATTTCTGTATTTTTCTTGTTTGCTTTGACGTTCTTTTTGTTAGCCATTTTTATCATCCGTGAATCGTGGTTGCACTGTCTTAAGTAAAATACACAGATAGAGGTTTCGCTAGCTAATTGGATAATTTTTAAAGAAAAAACTGCAAAGTCGAAGAATTATCTCATTTTGATGAAAGAGAGGATGAATACTTTTTCAACGGTCAGGTAAATATCGGCGCAATGGCATTGACCTTACCCTAAGGGGAACGTTTATAGTTGCGATGTAAATTCAAAGGTAAACTATGACAAACACATTCCGAAAAACTTGGATTATTGTTTTCAGCATCATTGCGATGTTGATGTCTAGCTATGCCTCAAGCTCCTCAGCCTTGATGACTGAAGTAATGATGATGGAAATGGGGTCGAGCAAGTCGGCTTGTTACCACAGCGATACTTCGGTTAATGATTCAATGGCAGGGTGTCATGTGATGAGTGAAGAAGTACACGCTGAAGACTCTAACATGAGTGCCCATGCTTTGATGGCTCAATTCGATATGTCTTCAATGAGCGAAGACGGCAGTCCGATGATGGGTAACCATTGTTCGAGTGCCGATTGCTGTGCCTCAATGTGTTCTGCAAGTCCCTATCCAATTCAGGCTGTTCAAGCCGTTGATCAACTTTCCTTTTCATTAGCTCGTTTTCAATCGGTCACTATTGGCCAGAAAGTCGCACGCGCTCAATCTTTGCTACGCCCACCTTCCGCATAAATCTATATCTAAAAATACAGCTCTATCAGTTAGATAAACCTGATAAGCCATTCTTTTTTATGCGCTAATTAGCGCTAGATATGGACATTCATTGTGAATATGAAACCAACAACCTCTGTGTTTGTCACGAACACGAGCTTAATGGTTGCTGCTGCCTTGCCTATAGCCTTGTTTTCAAGTGCTACGCTCGCGGCTACCACGGCGTCAGCTTCAAATGCTCAACACATTTCAGCACATAACCAAGCAAGCTCGACGCAGCAACTCAATACACTGATTGAGATTGCTTTAAGCGAAGATGGAAATCGCAAGCAGTACTTTGCTCAGTCTCAAGCGATGCGAGAAACGGGCATTGCCAGCTCGACCTTAATGGACCCGAAATTGAAAGTTGGATTTGGCGGTTTGCCTGTCGATAGCTTTCAATTCGACGAAGACCCGATGACTAATATATCGGTAGGGTTGATTCAGCAGTTTGAGCGTGGCGATACGCTTAACCTTCAACAGAAAAAGGCAGGCCAACAGGCAGATGCTTTAGCTTTGCAGGTGCAAGCAAGAGAATTGACGGTTGCGAATAGCATGACGCAGCTTTGGCTTGAGTTAGGTTATCAGCAAAAGGCTGAGTCGGTGATTCGTCAAAATCGTCGCTTGTTGGTTGAACTTGAAAACTATGTACAAACCAATTACTCAATTGGTAAAAGTGAAGCGCAAGATCTGCTTAATGCTCAGCTTCAAGTGAGCAAGCTTGATGAGAAACTTCAGGCAAACCAGCAAGTTCAGCGCCGCTTAATCTCTCAGCTTTCTGAATGGTTGGGTTCTGATTGGCTAGGCTCTCAGGTTCTTGATTCTCAGGGCACACTGAATGCAACTAACCAAATCGATTGGTCGTTGTTGGAAAGCAAATTAGCGACCAATATCAATTCAACCAAGCACTATCAGCTACTGACTGACCATCCTTTGGTTAAGATCTCCGATGTCAGTATTTCCTCCAATCAAACTCAGGTTGAGTTAGCCGAGCAAGCTTATACCCCGCAGTTTGGGGTGGAAGTGATGTATGCACACCGTCAAGCCAATAACATGGCGGGTGAACCAGCTTCTGATCTGGTGAGTGCTTATCTGACAGTCGACATCCCGCTGTTTACGGGGAATCGACAAGATAAAAACTTATCGGCTGCTCAGTATCAAGTTGGTGCGGCTAAATCTCAAAAAGACACCTTACTTTCCCAAATGAACGCGCAAGTGAACGCATTGCTGGTGGACAGATCAAATCTGATCCAGCGATTAGATCGCTATCAAACGTCCTTGCTTCCTCAAACTGCAGCTCGAATCAGCGCGGTTGAAAGGGGCTATCAAAACAATACCGCTCAGTTCAACGATGTCATTTTAGCAACGACAGACGAGCTGGCGCTTAAGTTAGAGCAACAACGTTTGATCACCGATCTCAACATCGTTAACAGCAAACTGGCGGCGTTAGTCAGTGGCTTTGAATACCAAGTAAACCAACCACAACTCAGCTCAAGCGCAACTAAACACACAGCCAATCAATAAGGGAATAGACAATGAATACAGTAAAAGTAGCAACAATCGCTTTATTGGTCGGTGGTGCATTGGGTTTTGGTGTGAACCATTTTCTAATTAATCCAGCACACGACATGTCAGCAATGGCAACGAGTACAGACGCCGAAGTAAGTAAACAAACCAAGGATGAACCTCTGTATTGGGTTGCTCCGATGGACCCAAATTATCAGCGTGATAAGCCGGGCCAGTCACCAATGGGGATGGATCTTATCCCTGTGTATGCTGACGATGTGAACGGCGGAGCCAAAGATAAGCCCGGAACCGTGTTTATTGATTCGTCGGTAGAACATAATCTGGGTGTCAAAACAGCGAAAGTTAAGTTCGAAGCGCTGTCTCCTCGGATTGAAACCGTGGGTTATGTGGCGTTCGATGAAAGTACATTGTGGCAAACCAACGTAAGAGCAGCTGGTTGGGTTGAGAAGCTCTACATCAACTCAGTGGGTGAGAAGGTAAACAAAGGTGATGTGCTTTTCACACTCTATTCTCCAGAGCTTGTTAAAGCACAAGAAGAGTTGATCAGTGCTTATAAAACGGGTCGTAAAGGTTTGATCAAGGGCTCGACTGAACGCCTAATTACCTTGGGTGTTGATAAGACTCAAATCCGCGCTATTACGCGCAAAGGCAAAGCCTCGCAAACCATTGAAGTCAAAGCGCCAGCCGATGGTGTCATCGCAAGCCTGAATATCCGAGAAGGTGGTTATCTTTCACCTGCACAAGCGGTGATCAGTGCTGGCCCATTAGGCGAAGTATGGGTTGATGCTGAGGTGTTTGAGCGCCAAGCGCATTGGATCTCGTCAGGCAGCAATGCGGTGATGACGCTAGATGCCATTCCCGGCAAAGAGTGGTTGGGTAATGTCGATTACGTGTACCCAATCCTTGACCCAAAAACTCGAACCTTGCGCGTTCGTTTGAAGTTCTCCAATCCCCATGGCGAGCTTAAGCCAAATATGTTTGCCAATATTGCGCTGAAACCCATTAGTGATGAAGCGGTTCTTACTATCCCAAGATCTTCGGTGATTCACTCCGGTGGTATGACTCGAGTGGTGATGTCAGAAGGTTCTGGCAAGTATCGCTCTGCTCGTATTGAGGTTGGTCGTGAAGCTGGCGAAAAAATAGAGGTGCTTCAAGGGCTAGAGCAAGGTGAGAACATTGTCACTTCTGCGCACTTCATGTTGGATTCTGAATCGAGCCAATCTGCTGATCTGTCACGCATAAATGGTGTTGAGGAAGAAGCTGAAACCGTGTGGGCAAACGGTGAAATTTCCGACGTTATGCAAGGCAGCCGTATGGTGACGATTAACCATCAGCCTGTTCCTGAATGGGATTGGCCGGGTATGGTGATGAATTTCACCTTTGCGGAAGGCTTAGACATGAGTGACGTGAAACGTGGTAAGGCGATTGATTTTGAGATGAGAAAGACAGAGTCAGGGCAGTACGAGGTTGTTGATTACAAGGTCAACAAACACAAGATCGCCGGCGAAGTTTGGGTAACGGGTGACATCACCATGTTGATGGCAGATTTTGGCATGATCACTGTAAAACATCAGCCAGTCCCTGAGTGGAATTGGAAAGCGGGTGAAATGAATTTCCAAGCCAGTGATGACCTTGATTTATCTGAGTTTGCCGAGGGTCAAACCATTCGGTTTCTAGTGGCGAAGCAAGGTTCTGATTATGTGCTCAAATCTCTCGAACCGACGAATAGCACGGGTGAGGGCGAACTATGATCAATGCAATTATTCGCTGGTCTATTAGCAACCGTTTCTTAGTGCTGGTTGCCACTGTCGCCATCGTATTTGGCGGTTTATACAGCGTTAAAAATACACCTGTCGATGCCATTCCTGATTTGTCAGATGTTCAGGTAATCATCAAAACCAGTTATCCGGGTCAAGCCCCACAGGTGGTCGAGGATCAGGTGACTTATCCATTAACCACCGCCATGTTAGCTGTACCGGGTGCTGAAACGGTTCGTGGCTACTCGTTCTTTGGTGATTCCTATGTCTATATCATCTTCAATGACGATACTGATATGTACTGGGCACGTTCACGAGTGTTGGAGTACTTAAGCCAAGTTGCACCTAACTTGCCATCGAGTGCCAAGCCAACACTAGGGCCAGATGCAACCGGTGTGGGCTGGGTTTACAGCTACGTGTTGCAAGATAAAACTGGTCAGCATGACTTAGCGGAACTTCGCAGTTTGCAAGATTGGTTCTTGAAGTATGAATTGCAAACCGTAGAAGGCGTGTCTGAAGTTGCGACCGTTGGCGGCATGGTGAAGCAGTACCAAGTACAGATTGATCCTGCCAAGTTACGTGCATATGACCTGACGCTTCAGCAAGTCAACAAGGCAATCCAAGATGGTAATCAAGAAACAGGAGCGTCTGTTGTTGAGATTGCCGAAGCCGAACACATGGTTCGTACGACCGGTTACCTGACAAGCATTGAAGACATTCAATCTTTGCCGCTAAAAGTGACTGACAAAGGTACTCCTTTGTTATTGGGCGACATTGCCGATATTAACCTTGGCCCACAAATGCGTCGTGGTATCTCGGAACTCAATGGTGAGGGTGAGGCGGTTGGCGGCGTTATCGTGATGCGCTTTGGTGAAAATGCCAGTGAAGTGATCGACTCAGTGAAATCCAAGCTCGCTGAACTGCAAGCAGGCTTACCTGATGGTGTCGAGATTGTCGCGACTTATGACCGTTCTACTTTGATTGATTCAGCCGTTGAAAACCTTTGGAAGAAGCTGGCTGAAGAGTTCATCGTGGTCGCCGTCGTGTGTGCGCTGTTCTTGTTCCATATCCGATCATCACTGGTTATCGCGCTAAGTCTGCCTGTCGGTATCTTAGGCGCATTCATCGTTATGCATTGGCAGGGTATTAACGCCAACATTATGTCTCTTGGCGGGATCGCGATTGCGATTGGCGCCATGGTGGATGGTGCCATAGTGATGATTGAGAACGTTCATAAACACATTGAACGGACTCCGCTCACTGACAAAAACCGTTGGCAAGTGATTGGTAAGGCAGCAGAAGAAGTTGGCGCGCCGCTGTTCTTCTCTCTGATTATCATTACCTTGAGTTTTGTGCCTGTGTTCGCGCTAGAAGGGCAAGAGGGCAAGATGTTCTCGCCACTTGCGTTTACCAAGACGTATGCGATGGCGGCAGCGGCGGGTTTAGCTATCACGCTTGTGCCTGTGCTAATGGGTTACTTCATTCGTGGCAACGTGCTACCTGAACACAAAAACCCAGTAAACCGCAGCCTAGTGGCGATGTACAAGCCGCTTCTAAATCTCAGCCTAAAATATCCAAAGGTGATGATTGTTATCGCACTTGGCTTAATGGCGTCTGCTTATTACCCAACCAGTAAGCTTGGTAGTGAATTCATCCCTCCTTTGGACGAAGGGGATTTGATGTACATGCCAACCACGTATCCGGGTATCTCAATAGGTAAGGCTCGTGAGTTGTTGCAACAAACCAACAAGCTCATTAAAACCATTCCAGAAGTCGAAACCACGTGGGGCAAAATTGGCCGAGCAGAGACAGCAACCGATCCTGCGCCACTGACCATGATTGAAACCGTGATTCAGCTTAAACCGCGAGATGAGTGGCGTGACGGTGTCACTACTGAGTCTCTGCGTAAAGAGTTTGATGAACTGATTCAATTCCCCGGTTTGACTAACGCTTGGGTCATGCCAATCAAAACGCGTATTGACATGTTAGCGACCGGTATTAAAACGCCAATTGGTATCAAAATCGCAGGCCCAGATCTGAGCGTGATTGAGGATATTGGCTCTCAACTTGAACCCATCCTCAATAGCGTGAGTGGTACGGCTTCTGTCTACGCTGAGCGTGTTGCGGGTGGTCGTTATGTGACGATAGACATCAAACGTCGTTCTGCTGCGCGATATGGCTTGAGCATTAAAGAAGTGCAACAGGTTATTTCGACTGCGGTTGGTGGCATGAACGTGGGCGAAACCGTTGAGGGGCTAGAGCGTTACCCAATCAATGTCCGTTACCCACAAAGCTATCGTGATTCTGTCGTTAAGTTGCAGAACCTGCCGTTAGTGACACCAAATGGAGCGCGAATTGCTTTGTCTGATGTTGCAGATATTCGCTATGAAGATGGACCACCAATGATTAAGACGGAGAACGCGCGTCCTAATGGTTGGGTGTTCGTTGACATCGAAGGTCGCGACCTTGGTTCTTATGTTGCAGAGGCGCAAACAGTCGTTACAGATCAAATCGTCTTACCTGCTGGTTATTCATTGGCGTGGTCTGGTCAATACGAATACATGGAGCGTGCGAAGGAGCGTTTGAGTGTCGTTGTGCCAATCACCATCGCCATCATCATGTTGTTGCTCTACCTCAGCTTCCGCCGCGTCGGTGAGGTGATGATGATCATGCTGACATTGCCACTCGCAATGGTGGGTGGTTTATGGCTGATGCATATCCTCAATTACAACTTCTCCATTGCAGTGGGGGTGGGCTTCATCGCCCTTGCCGGGGTAGCTGTTGAGATAGGTGTGATCATGTTGGTCTACCTAAACCAAGCATGGCACTACAAAAAATTGGATGCGGAGCAGAACCAGCAAGCACTTCAGAGTGAAGACTTAACGGATGCGATTCGTGAGGGTGCAGGACTGCGTGTTCGCCCAGTGATGATGACAGTACTTACGGTGATCATTGGCCTCATTCCAATTATGTATGGCGAGGGAACGGGCTCTGAAGTGATGCAGCGAATTGCCACGCCGATGATAGGCGGAATGGCGTCGGCACTGTTGCTTACCCTACTGGTTTTGCCTGCAATCTTTAAGCTCTGGAAACAGCGAGAGATTACTCAGAGCCAAAACGAGACAAGTAAATAACGCACTGACTATAAAGCCCTTACTTGCGAGACCGGAGTAGGTAAGGGCGCACCACATGAATATGTGAAACTAACATAAAACAGAATTAATCTAAGGAACGACCATGAAAAAGACACTAATTGCTATCGCTCTAACACTGACCACTGCAACGGCTTTTGCTGAAATGGATCACTCAATGATGAAAAATGGAGAGATGGATCATTCAAAAATGGATCACAGCATGATGAAGGATGGAAAGATGGACCATTCGATGATGAATATGGAAGGCATGTCTGAAGTGGGTATGCCTGCGACAGGCGCAAAGCCGGATAAAGTGGTTCATGTTCTGCTAAGTGACGATATGAAAATCACATTTAAGAACAAGGTTGATATTGAGCCGAACGACGTGGTGCAGTTCGTTGTGATGAACACAGGCAAGATTGATCACGAATTTTCGATTGGTTCTGCTTCAGAGCAGCTAGAGCACCGTGAAATGATGAAAAACATGGGTAATCACGCTCATGACTCGGGCAGCACAGTTACAGTTAAGCCGGGTAAAGCGAAGCAATTGCTGTGGCATTTCCATGGTGATAATAACGTAGAGTTAGCGTGCAATATCCCTGGTCACGCTGAAGCGGGTATGGTGAAGTCGTTAACGCTTTAGACGTTAATCAATAGCGCTTTGTTGAATTAGAAATTCAATGAGGGCTAGAAAATTAAAGATAAGTCTTAACTTATACCTAAAGCGCTTTGCTGTGAGGGATTCGCTGAGGCTTATCTGTAGTTAGAATCACTGTAGCAAGATAGAAGTTTCAAGCAGGTGGTGTGCCTCGCCGCTCAGGTGCGGTAGCTCTGCCATGATCTTTTTAAACTTGTCGTCGATTGATTCTGCTTCATTCAGCGATCGAAAAGCCAGTACAGCCTGTTCAGGCTCGCTGTTCACATAACCTTTCAATGTATCTAGCTGAATTTTATTGGCATTTTCGACTTTTGCTAAAGCGACATTAATTGCTTCGATGTTAATTGTTAACTCATTGCTTTTAAACATTTTTATTATTTATGGGTTGTTGCTAATGCGCGCACATTAACACAACTGTTTTTTCGGATATTGACCAAGATTATTAAATTGGAACAATTTTGAAAATCATTAAAAGCTGAACTGCAATGTGTGATTTGGATAGGTGTCAGAAATACGAAGCAATTTAAGGAGTTAATAGCTCTGGTTAGTCAATTAGCGTTGATTCGTCAATCCAAGCTTAAACAAAATAAGTTTAATCAGTATAGATTTAATGACTATGGATTTAGCAAACGGAGAAAGTTTTTGAATAGGGTATTGCTGGAAGAAAGCACGTCATGGAGCGTAAGGATAAGTTGGAGCGTGCAGCGGGAATCGAACCCGCATCATCAGCTTGGAAGGCTGAGGTAATAGCCATTATACGATGCACGCACACTGTCTTATGAGTAAGACTGAGGCATCAAGAAGACTGGAGCGTACAGCGGGAATCGAACCCGCATCATCAGCTTGGAAGGCTGAGGTAATAGCCATTATACGATGTACGCACATCGTCTTAACGAGAGTGATAATGCCACATCTAACTGAAAACGAAACCTTTTTCTTTCATTTTTATTCTAAGTGCTCGCATAACCACCACTCCGCTAGTTTTTCCATCATGTTCGGCGCTTTCAGAGTGAATAAAACGTGACTAAAATCTCGTTAAAAGGAGGGCGAGAAATATTAGTAGATGTCATGCTGCTTTTTGCGATAAATCCGAGTCAATTTATAAACACGCTTTGGTGGTGCTTAGTTGTCATAAATCTCATGAAAATTAAGGAATTTGGAGTGTTAACATAAACTGATTTTTATTTGTGTTTTGGCGTCCACTAATAACAATCTGAATGCATAAATTTAACTTATCAGCCTGTCAAAACATCCAGTAAACTAATCCCAAATGAGTAGAGTTATAGGCACTTATAAGCCTTTGCAGAAAAAAGTAACGAGTTCAGTTGATAATTCACGCAAAAGTCTCGTCATTCTGTCTATCGTTTGGTACATTTGCCGCACATTTTGTCTCCCCTAAAATTCCCATGCCTTCTCAGTTCCGAATTAACAAAATTGTTGAAATTGGTGACACTCTTCACCGCAGTGGCTGTGCTCCTTACAAGCTAGAGAAATACACTCAATTCTATGCAAAAAAGCATGGTGTGGATGTGATGATCCAAGCAACGCCAACTGCGATTAACTATCAATTTCCAGACGATAACAACGCCGTTATTCTTAAGCGTCTAAAGCCTGCGTCAATTAACCTGAGTTTGTTGGCCAATACGATCATTCGTATTAACCAGCCAAGCAGTGAGCCTGTACCAGAACCTGTCGGTTACTCAAAATTTGTGACTGCACTTGCCAATATGGGTATTCCGCCTGCTTATTTGATGCTGGTGGGCAGTACGTTGGAAGCGGTGGGCTTTTCTGCGTTATTGGGTTTGATGGTGTGGGTATGTCAGCAAGTTCTTCATTCACGTCGTGCTATCGCGGTTGAGTTCATCTCGGCACTGCTAACCGGTATCTTCGTGGCGTTTCTGGCGAGCACAGGGTTGCCGATTCCGGTGTGGGCGTTGTGTATCGCCTCGATTGTCTTGTTTGTCCCCGGGTTATCCATAGCTAACGCATTAGAATGTTTGGCGTTTAATGACTTGGTTTCTGGTACCAGCTTGCTAGGGCAGAGCGCCTTAACCCTGATTAAGCTGTTTGTCGGGATTATCATGGGGCTCAACATCGGTGAAGCGATATGGGGACAAGCGGTCTCCATCGACTATACCAACGCGGTACCGATGTGGATGCACATATCTGGCTTGGTGCTGATCTCTGTGTCTATCGGTGTGATGTTCAATGCTCGCCCTAAAGACATCTTACTTGGTTTGCCAGTTGCCGTTCTCGGTATGTGGGGCCCATTCTATCTAGGTTTTGATAGTGGTTGGGTTGTCGGCACTTGGGTGACGACGGTTCTTATTACTTTGTACGGAACTTGGATTGCCAAGAAGATGGAGCTCACGGGTTCTATTTATATCGTGCAAGGGATCATCATCTTGGTTCCGGGTAGCCGAGTATTAGTGAGTGCCAGCCAGTCGGTGTTTGAACAATCGATTTTGCCTATCCCGAGTATTGGTTTATCGGCGTTATTCATGTTCTCGGCAATCGTGGCAGGGCAAATTACCGCTTACTCGATTTACTCACCAAAAGTCGAACGTTAAGCCGTTCCGCTTTTCAAACCTTTAAACAAACACAGCTTAGCGGCTGTGTTTGTTCGTTTTAGGTGCTGCTCTTTTTTGAAGACAATTAGCTCTCCGTAAAACTTGTTAGATTTATGCTCGCTAAGCCTGACAAGAGCCATTAAAATGGAACAAATTCTATTTAAATTAAGTATTAACGTATGTCTCTACCTCCTTGCCCGCAATGCCAATCTGAATATGTTTACCCAGACCAAAACAACCTAATCTGCCCTGAGTGCGCCTACGAATGGAACCCAGAAGAAGAGCGTTTAGAAAGAGAAGCCGCGCGTGTTAAGGACGTGAATGGCGTTGTATTGGAAAGTGGCGATAAAGTTACCTTCATTAAAGATCTAAAAATTAAAGGCAGTTCTAGCGTATTGAAAATTGGTACTAAAGCTGTGATTCGACGCATCAATGAAGGCAAAGATCACCAACTAGATTGCAAGCTGGATGGTGGCGGTGAAATGCTGGTTACGGCGAAGTACGTTAAGAAGCAGTAGTCGATAATAGGTCAAAATTGCGAGTCGCTCCTGAACTAAATAGCGTAGAAGCCGTTGGAGAATCAACATCATATGGACATGGTTAAAGCTGCTCTTTCACATTCAACGGCCTTTCATTACTATGTGAACGCTTGCGCTGAGGATGGGGTAGATATTTACACGGGGATTTCCGATGGCAGTGATGCCTATTTAGAAAGACGAATTGCTTATTCAAAAGGCGAGGGTTTGCCAGAAGGGTGGACGCCTGCTTCTACGTATTTTTGTATCGACTCTGGTCAAATCCTTGGTGTCATAAGAGTTCGTCATGGTACCAGTCCGCACATTCACGATGTTATTGGACATATCGGATATGAGACGCTGCCACAAGCCAGAGGGCGGGGTATCGCAAGTCATATGTTGTGTTGGGTTCAACGACACGTATTGACCGAAAGCGCTATTATTACGTGTGAGAGGGGCAATATTGCTTCGCAAAAGGTGATAGAGAAGTGCGGTGGACAATTCCTGAATACCTTTTATTCAGAGCAAGATAAACACGAAGTCTTACGTTACCAACTAGAACCAAAATGAACATTTAAGCGTGGCATTTTTGGTTGTGTCTGGGGCTCTGAATTCCGGCTTAAACGAAAATGAAACCATAGCCAATTATTGTTGGAGGTATTTTGAAGTATTCAACAAGACCGGCTCAGTCATCAGATTATGAATTTCTGTTTGAGCTCAAGAAAGCCGCTGAGTTTGAACCGATCAAAGCCGTATTTGGCTGGGATGAGCAAATTCAACGAGATATACACGCCGAAGAGTGGGCAGAAGAACGACCTGAAATCATTGAATATCAAGGCAAGGCGATTGGCAGTGTGTTGTTGCAAGACAAAGGCGAACACTTCTATTTTTGCCGATTCTTCTTACTGCATGATTATCATGGAAAGGGCATTGGTAGCCAAGTACTGAAAGATTGCTTAACTAAGGCTGACAGCCTCAATAAACCCGTCGAACTTTGTTACCTAAAAGGTAATCGAGTTGGGGAGTTGTACTTGAGGTTTGGCTTTGAAATCACCTCTCAGAACGAGCAGTTTGTCTATATGTGGCGTAAATAGACACTCATTCAAAATGATCACACCGTGTCGGTAACTTGATAGGCACCTGACACTTATCTAACGTAAAACCTTGTAAAGCTCCCTATGCTTGATGACTAAGCGATTACACTTAGAAAAGATCGAGCGTAAGGGAGTGTGCAATGAATTATTACCCGACTTCAAAAATCGTAGGTGAACAAAGGTTTGGCTTTGGGCCAAAACTAGGTCAAACAACCTATTATTCTCCTGTAGAACAGTTGGATAAAAAGCCATTCGTTCACCAAGCTATACAAGACTTACCGAGTACTGAATCTACTCTGATTAAAGTAGGAGAGAATCGTGTACAACGAATGAAGGCCAAGGGTGACGAACAACAGATGCAAGCCACGAAGAAAGAAGCGCAGTCTTTTCTTCGAACGCAGTATCGACAACAAGCTCAAGCTCGCCACCTACAAAGTGTTGAAACTCCTTATGGTTTTCAAGAGCGCATCATTCAGTTTTGGGGCAATCACTTCGCCATCTCGGTCGATAATCGAAAACTGATGCCCTTGGCCGCCAGCATTGAAAACGATGTGGTTCGCCAGCATTGGAATGGTAACTTTGGCGAGATGCTGATGGCTTCTTCTAAACATCCTGCGATGCTTCTGTATCTCGATAATCAACTCTCGATTGGTCCCAATTCAAAAGTCGGAAAGCGCCGTAATAAGGGGCTCAATGAGAACCTCGCTCGTGAGATCTTAGAACTCCACACTCTTGGCGTTGACGGTTCTTATACTCAGCAAGATGTTATTGCTTTAGCGAAAGGCATTTCAGGCTGGGGCATTAAATTCAAATCTCCTGATGCTGGTTTTCGATTTGCTAATAACCTGCATGAGCCAGGAAGTATCACACTGCTTGGAAAGGCTTATTCTCAATCCGGCGTCTCGCAAGGAGAGTCGTGTTTAAAAACCTTAGCGACCCACAAAGACACTGCTGCGTACTTGGTTGGTAAGCTGTGCCAGCATTTCATTGGCGACATACCTAAAGAACTCTCAGAGCAAATGGTTGCTGAATATCTGAGAGGCGAGGGGAATTTACTGCCTGTTTATCGCTTGTTATTGAACAGCGCTGAGGCGAGTAAACCTAACCCTAATCGTTTTAGACCGCCGAAGGAGTGGCTGTTTGCCGTTCTTCGTAGTGCCGATATTTCTTTAAACGAGAAACAGGCATTCAATGCACTCAACAATTTAGGGCAGCCTCCTTTTAAACCGGGTTCACCTGCAGGCTGGTCGGATCAAGACAGAGACTACAATAGCCCTTCGGCGTTGACTCAACGTATGCAAGTTGCGAATAGGCTTGCGTCTGCTGCAATAAAATCGGCTAAAGCGTCAGGAGTTAAGCCGAAAGCGGTAGTGGATAAAGTGATCGCGGGTTTATATGGCGATGCTATTGATGAACACACCCAAATTGTATTGAACAAAGCCGACAGCGCTGCAATGCAACTTTCCCTGTTGTGGCTAAGTCCGCAGTTTCAATATCGTTAGGAGTGGGTATGAAAAAGTCAGATTGTTCTCAGAATAAAGCGCCACATAGTATTAACCGCCGCCAGTTCATGGGTATTGCGGCGGCTGTTGGCGTCAGTGCGATGCTGCCATTTCCAAGCTTTGCCAAAACAGGTTCAGACAATATCTTCATTTGGGTATCACTGCGTGGCGCGATGGATGGTTTAAATGTTGTAGTGCCGCATGCCGATCCGGATTACTCTAATTTGAGACCCAACATCGGATTAAAACCTGAACAGCTAGTGAAGTTGGATGATTTCTTTGGGCTTCACCCATCCCTAAAGCAATGCCATCAATGGTATGAGAGTAACGAACTCAGCTTTGTACACGCTTGTTCAACCGCTTATCGCGAGCGCTCACATTTTGATGGACAGAAGATATTGGAGAATGGCACTTCCGACCCGTTTAACACCGTAGGGTGGATTAACCGTTTACTCACGTTGAGCTCAGAAAAATACGATGGAATAGCGATTGATTCGGGCTTACCACTCATCATGCAGGGCGAATCGACCGTTGCAAGTTGGTACCCAAACCGCTTAAAAACACGTGATAAACAAACGGAACTGCTGGAAGAGTTGTTTCAAAGTGACCAAATGCTGTCTTCAAACTTTGAAAGTGTCATGAAGATAGATCAACTGGTGGGCGACCAAGGTGTCGGCAAACAGTTTAAATCATTGATGGGTAAAACAGGCGACATATTGTCGGCTGATAACGGACCAAACATCGCAGCGTTAGAACTCGGTGGGTGGGACACTCACGCCAATCAAGGCAACGTAAATGGACGGTTGAGTAATCAGCTTAAAACTTTGGATGTTGGGTTAGCGGCTCTCAAAGCTTCACTAGGTGATCGTTGGCAGAAGACAGTGATCATCGCGGCCAGTGAATTTGGTCGAACAGCAAAAGAAAACGGCACCAAAGGCACCGACCACGGCACTGGCAACGTCATGTTTGTTGCAGGTGGCACGATGCCATCGTTGAAAGGAGCGGGTGGTAAGGTTATTGCCAATTGGCCGGGCTTGAGCCAAAGCCAACTATATGAAGGCCGAGATCTTAATCCAACGATTGATATGCGTTCGGTTATCAAGGGTGTGCTCAACCGACATTTATCGATAGAAGTGAAACAACTCAACGCTATCTTCCCTGATAGTGCCGATATTAGACCGATGAATCTTGTTTAGAGTTTTACCAAGACCCAGTTAGATGCGATTCAGTCGTTTGAATCGCTTTCTATTTCTGACTCGCTTGTTTACGATTTAATCGCCAACAGTGCTCCGAACGTCACTAAGCCAACCCCACACGCTTGATTGAGTCTTTTCTTGGCTCTCAATAAGTGCTTTTGTAACGTCTTCGAAGTGAAAAGCATGGCGACAACTCCAAACCATAATCCGTGAAGAAAAATCATATAAAGTCCATAGCCGAGTGCGACATGCTGGTTCTCTGCATCAGGTGAGATGACTTGAGTGAAGATGCTCAAGAAGAACAACATGGTTTTTGGGTTGAGCACGTTACACAAAAAGCCCTGGGCTAAATAGCGCCAAACACTGGTGCTTTGCTTCGTATCTTCCATCGGTGCAAGTTTGTTGTTTGCGCTCAGGATACCTTTTAGCCCTAGATAAATAAGGTAGGTTGCACCTGCGTATCTAATCATGTCAAACAGCTGCTCATTCTGTGAGATTAAGTAACTGTTCCCAAGCATTGAATAACTGATGTGAACACAAATCGCTAAACTCACACCGATTGCAGTCCAAATCCCTGCTTGTCTTCCTTGATTGACACTGTTTTTCAAAACTAAAACGAAATCAGCGCCTGGGCTGATAACAATCAATAGTCCCAATACTGCTAGGCTTAACCACTCCATAATGACTCCAACTCTTTATATTTGATGAGCCAGCATTGTATGGTTTTTTATTGCTGCCTATAATCGAAATGAATTCTACCTATCTGTGAGAAAAAATCACACATGAGGCATTTGAAAGCATTTCATATTTTCCACGTAGCAGCGCATTCGAGTAGTTACAGTGAAGCGGCGGATAAACTCAATATCACACATGGCGCGGTGAGTAAGCAGATCAAGGTATTGGAAAATCACTTATCCCAAGTTTTGTTCTACAAACAGGGCAGGAATGTGTGTCTCACCAAAGAAGGGGAATTACTCAAAGGTTACACAGAGCAAGCGTTCCAAGCCTTGGAGACTGGAGTCCATAAGCTTAATCAGCTGAATCATCAAGCGTTGGAAGTTTCATGCGAACCCACATTGACCATGCGTTGGTTAATGCCTCGACTCGGTGATTTCTATAACGAATCCGGAATTGATGTTCGATTGTCGACTGCTGGTGGGCCTGTGAACTTGAATGCGACAGGGCTCGATATGGCGATTCGCCGAGATGACTTTAAATTAACCGAGCGTTACGAACAGATACCGCTAGTTGAAGAGTGGGTAGGCCCTGTGTGTTCCCCGGGTTATTGGCAGCAGGTAAAAGATAACTTAGATGATGTGAAATTACTGCACAGCAGTACACGGCCAGATGCTTGGAGTCATTGGGGTGCTATCACTATAGATAAAGTTAATGGTGGAGAGTGGTCAAAAGCTCGAGCGAACCAAACATTTGCACACTTCTACTTTTGCTTTCAGGCGGCTGTCGATGGGTTAGGCATAGCGCTTGGGTCTTATCCACTTGTCGCCGACGATCTTGAAAGAGGTAACTTGATCGCGCCGTTTGGCTTCGTACCTTCTGGTCACCAGTACATATTGCTCACGCAAGATAGCAACCATGAAGAGCCAGAAAGCCCGTTTGTTGTTTGGCTGAAGAATGAGTTATCGCAGTGTGTTCCAACTTTATAGGAACGACATCCGACCTAGAAGTGTGCTTGTCTTATGTCAGGCTCTAGTTCGTTGTTGTGGAAATCACTCAATAGGCAAAGACAGCACGCCACCATTGAGTTCGACTTGTTTTAGCCATTCGGTTGGAATTTCGCCATCTCCTTCGTAGAAACACGCCGCTAATACCGCGCCAATTACAATCGCACGACCGCAGCTGTCACCACCACATAAGATGTTGTCGCGAATGCCTTGTTGATAACTCTGAGCACCTGCAATAATGCGAATCAGCAAGGGGAACGCGGCACTCAGTTCACAATGCAATCCAAACTTCTTCGCGGCATCTGTAATCGAAAGCTCAGGATCAGCCAGTGCTTCGTCGATTTGATCGTGTATGAACTTGCTACAAGTTTGTCGCACCATTTCTACCGATTGCAGTGGAGAGTTGCCTTGAATTGCCGCTTGAACCAATAAGGTGATGGCTTGTGCCCATTCCACGGCTTTGTCGTTGTTGTTGGTCACTCGTACCGCACTCTCTACCATTGCCGGTAAGGTGTGAGAGGTGTAAGTACACGCCACTAAAGGAATTAGCTTTGAAACAGCAGGTAGCTGGGTGTCATCAGCGCCACAGGCTGTGATTGGAGCTTCTGTTAGCTCTAGTTTATGTATGTTCAGCAAGCTCATACGAGTCGCTTTATCAATGTAACCTTGCCAACTGCCACCAAAATCAAACCAGAAACGGAAGTGCTTAATGTAACTCGCTTCGTCGTAGTGTTGATTATCGGCTAGGCTATCGACCATCGCCAATAACTGAGCACCGTATTGTGATTGGTCGCCAGCGGTTTTACCTTGGTGGGCGAAGTAGCCTTTGTCTTGATAATCGAACTGGTTTGGTGAGCGAAATTCTGGTTCAAAACCCGCCACGTGCAAGATCCTCTCTTGGTCATACAACCAATGCAGCCCCATGGAAGCGGCGTCTCCAACCAATGCGCCAACAACGGCGTAAAAAGCTCTTTCTTTATGATTGTCCATGTTGAGCGATGTCCTTGAGATGAATCAACGTAGTTCGATACGTTAAGTATAGTGATTAGCCGAGCATTTTGCTGTGTTTCTAAGAAGAAATATGAAGGAATAAATCCTGACTGATCAATAACTTAAACCAATCAGGTGAAATGGGTAAGGGTGATGAATAGCTGGGCGAGTCGGTACTTCTTATTAATGACGTTACTGATGGTTAAGGTAAGCACTAGAACGTTGCTCAATCACTTTGAACAGACGCGAAAGCACAAAGCATAAAGCAAAATATACGAAGCCTACAATCAGCCAGATCTCGAAGATCAAACCTGACGAGTTTGCCATTTCAGTACCAACGAAAGTCATCTCTTGGATAGAAATCAGAGACACAATCGACGTGTCTTTAACCAAAGAGATTGCTTGGCCAGCCAATGGCGGTGTGATGGCCGTTAATACTTGCGGGCCAACCACAAATCGATACTTAGACAATGCCGATAAGCCGAGTGAATCGGCCGCTTCCCATTGGCCTTTTGGAATACTTTCTAAGCCAGCTCGAATCACTTCTGCGATGTAAGCCGAAGAGAGCAAACCGATACAGATAACACCAGACGCCAAGTTTTCCCAAAGGTTAGCAGGACCAAACAGAAAGGCTTGAACAGCGTTAATATCGCCGTTGTGTTCACGCAAGATACTTTCTAAACCAAGTAATGGAATCAGTTGGTTTGAAACGAAAAAATAGAATATGAAGACAAACACCAGCGGCGGAATATTTCGAACCAACTGGATAAAAATCAGTGCAGGGGTACGAAAGAAAGTGATTTTAGAGTGCCTTGCAACGCCAAGTAATGTACCAAAAGAGAGTGCTAACACCATACTCCAAACACTCAAGCGCAGTGTCGCGATCAAGCCTTGGAAAAAGTAAGGAATATTGCCTTGAGAAGGCGGAATGAAAATCAGGGTAAACGCATCTTCCCAGCGCCACTGGTAGTTAATACCAACAGCGGAACGATAATAAAGCCAGCCTGCAAACACACAAATGACAGCGAGTAACACGCCATCCAAAAGGTTAAGGCGTTGATACCAAGGCTTCATATAAACGTTGGGCTTAGGTGTTGTTAATGCGCTAGTACTACTCACGTCATTCCTGTTTAAACAATAATAATTAGTAGGCTGTTTTGTTGAGTTTTAGATCATCAACAAAGCGAATCAAATTGCCGATGAGAAGGCAGTGCAGACAACGCACTGCCTAGATTCACTAGCAAAAGTTCTGATTACTGACCTTGAGCAATCTGGTCTTGCCAATCTAGAGTAGAGAACCAGTACTCGTAACGCTCTTTCAACCAACCATCTTCAGTACGTGCTTTGATCCATTCGTTGAAGAATTCTGCCTTGTCAGTTTCACCTAGGCGAACTGCAAATGCTTCGTTACCTTTTGATAGACGCTCTTCAAATGGAATAAATAGCGTGTCTGCGTTTTTGATCGTTTCGTGTTCTGGTTTCGGGCTAGACGCGATAACCGCGTGTGCGTTGCCGTTCAACACTTCTTGGAATGCTTGAGCATCGTCATCGAACTGTAGAACTTTCGCCTTAGGGAAGGTTTCACGAGCGACTTGAACCGTGAATGCTCCACGACGTGCTGCAATTTTTACACGGCGAGAATCAAAATCAGATATTTGAGTAAAACCTTCCGCTAGCTCTTTATTAGCAGCCAGTTGAACGCCAGAGTGCGAGTAAGGTTCAGTGAATAATACGCTTTTGGCACGAGCTTCAGTGATAGACATACCGCCGATGATCACATCAAATTTCTTCGACAATAGAGAAGGGATAATACCGTCCCATGCCGTAGGTACAAATTCGACTTTCCAACCAGAATCTTCGGCAAGGCGTTTCGCCACGTCGATTTCAAAGCCAACGAGATCGCCTTGTTTGTTACGCATCGCCCAAGGAACAAATGTCGACATACCAACGCGCAGTGAGCCACGTTCGTTGATTTTATCGAGGTTAGGCGTTTCAGAAGCAAGTGCAGGCAAACTTACGGCAAGCGCAAGTAGGGCTGTAATTGCGGTTTTAAATAGCTTCATGCTGATAAATCCTTATTGTGTTCGCCAGTTAGCCCCGAGCTTATGCTCAAGCCAAGCAGCAACGGCAGAAAGTGAAAGTGTAAGAGCAAGATAAATGATCGCCACCGAGAACCAAATCTCGAATGGCATCGCGGTTTCAGAAACAATGTTTCTGGCTTCAGTCGTCAGGTCAAAAATAGCCATGACACTCACAATTGAAGAGTTTTTAATAAGAGAGATCACTTCATTGGTCAAAGGTGGCAAGGTGCGTTGCACCACCTGAGGAAGAATCACATCCCAGTAAGTATAGGTCTTTGATAAGCCCAAGGATTGAGCTGCTTCAAATTGTCCTCTCGCAATACCATTTAAACCAGCACGAAATATCTCGGCGGTGTAAGCGCCTTGGAAAAGTGCCAAGGCTAAAACGGCAGTACTAAAGCGATCGAGCCCTAATACGGGGCCAAATACAAAATAGAGTAAATAAATTTGTACTAATAACGGCGTGTTACGAATCAACTCAACATAGCTGGTGGCTAAGGTGCGTCCAACTACAGAATTTGAGTTTCTCAATAGCGCCGTCGTTAAGCCGATGATCAGTGTCGCGACCAAAGAAATCAGAGAGATATTGATGGTAACCAGTAGCCCTTCAACTAACTCTGCAGGCCACCATTCGCCATCTTCATAGAAAGCAATATAGTCCGGCACGCGCTCCCATTGCCAGCTGTATCCCATGGTTTGTGCGCCAGAATCGAGAATCCAGACAACAGCGGCCACTAGTACAACAATTTGTATTAGAGCGGAAAGGGCTGGTTTAATAATTCGAATCAACATCAATAAGTCAGGATCTGATTTAGGAACGCTTGAGTACGTTCATGTTGAGGGTTTTCAAAGAGCGCTTGTGGGGTATTCGATTCCACAATTTGTCCTTCATCCATGAAGATAACGCGGTCGGCCACTTGTTTTGCAAAGCCCATTTCGTGGGTGACACACACCATGGTGATGCCTTCGCTCGCCAGTTCAACCATCACATCGAGTACTTCGTTGATCATCTCCGGATCAAGCGCTGAAGTCGGTTCATCAAAAAGCAGTAATTCAGGCTTCATGCACAGCGAACGGGCGATAGCTACACGTTGTTGCTGACCGCCAGAAAGTTGCACTGGGTATTTGTTGGCTTGTTCAGCGATGTGTACGCGATCGAGATAGTGCATTGCTATCTTCTCGGCTTCTTGTTTGCTTTTTTTAAGCGTACGAATCGGAGAAAGAGTAAGGTTTTCGAGCACGGTAAGATGGGGGAATAAATGAAAATGCTGAAACACCATTCCGACTTGGCCAGGTGTGTTGAATTTACTCGGAAGTACTTGTTCTAACACGCAAAGCTCGCCACTTTCGAAAGGTTCTAGCTGATTGATACAGCGGATTAAAGTTGACTTTCCCGAACCTGATGGCCCGCAAATCACCACTATTTCTCCCTGTTCAATATTTAAATCGATATCCTTTAGGGCATGAAAATCACCATACCACTTGTTAAGTGACTTAAACTTAACCATTTCCTTGAGATTGTTCAAATCGTTGTTCATACCTAGTAAAGAGACAGGTTTACCTTACCAATATAGAAATCTGAATGCACATAAAATTAAGGACTTATGAGAATTTAATAGCATCTTGTAGGGCAAATTAAAAAGCAGCGCCCAAAATGAACGCTGCTTTGTTTGTACGAAAGAAATAAGTAATGGGTTCAGTCAGATGTAAAAAATCATCTTTGTGTGACCATTGTCTTTGCTTTCTCTCTACTTTAGCAATTCTTAGTGAATCGCAGACTCTAAAATCTCACGCGTTTTCTCTGGCGTGATTGCTTGGTTTTCGCCAAGTTGCAGGTAACCGTGTGATTCAAGTTGAGCAACAACGTTGTCGATTGCTGCCGCTTTCGTTGCTTCGTAACCGTCGAACATGGTTGGAACGTCTAGGCTGTGGTAGAAGGCTTCGATTGCCGCGATTGTACGCTCGGCTAAATCAGCACCCGCTTCTAGGCCAAATACGTTGCGACCCATTTGCTCTAGCTTGCCACGCTTCGCTTCGATTTGATTACGAAGTAGTGAAGGTTGAACAATCGCAAGAGAACGTGCGTGGTCGACGTGCCATAGTGCAGTGAACTCATGGCCAATCATGTGTGTTGCCCAATCTTGAGGAACGCCAGTACCAATCAGGCCGTTAAGCGCTTGGTTTGCAGTCCACATTAGGTTTGCACGCCAAGCGTCGTTGTCACGCTCGTCGTATTGCTTACCCAGTACAAGTAGGTTCTTAAGCAGTGTTTCTGCGTAACCGTCTTGAACCATCGCGTCTGTTGGCATTGTGATGTATTGCTCACATACGTGAACCCACGCATCAACTAAGCCGTTGATCAGTTGGCGTTCAGGTAGAGACTTCATTACATCTGGATCCATAACCGCGAACTTAGGTTGTACTGCAGGGTTCATGAACGCCAGTTTCTCTTGAGTCTCTTTACGAGTGATTACAGCACCCATGTTAGATTCAGAACCTGTCGCAGGAAGAGTCAGTACCGCACCAATTGGTGTCGCTTCTGTTACTTGGTGTTTACCCGCTAGGATATCCCAACCGTCGCCGTCGTATTTAGCCGCTGCAGCAACGTACTTAGAACCGTCGATTACTGAACCACCGCCAACAGCGATAATGAACTCTACGTTTTCTTCTTTAACAAGAGCGACGGCTTTATCTAGCGTCTCTTTCGTTGGGTTAGCTTCAACACCCGCGAACTCAATCCAAGCGTGATCCTTTAGAGAAGCGACAACTTGGTCGTAAACACCGTTGCTTTTGATTGAACCGCCACCGTAGATGACTAGTACTTTCTTCGAAGTATCAACCGCTTGGCTGATAGCGTTGATTTGGCCTTGGCCGAAGTGGATAACTGTAGGGTTAACATAAGTGAATTGCATTAGAGATTCCTTGTGTAAAGCTCAATTTGTTATTTTATTTGATTGCTCAATTTCTATATTTGCATATTAGTACAGTAATCTAGGGTGATGAAGAGCTGATCCTCCAAATAAATTGCCTATTTCTACAAAATTGATATTCTTTCTCTGCTTTAGCTTACTTACTCTTAGCACTTGGAATGGAAAGTCGCCACTTATGAAAACACTCGCGCAGTTGTTACAGTCTTATGTAGAACACAAAGGTTGGGATGATCTCGAAGGGATCAGAGAAACTGAAATTGGCGGTGTGTGGTTGTATAGAAGCAGTGGCGGGAATCAGCGTCAGCCATTCACTTACCAGTCGGGTATTATCATGCTCGGGCAGGGCAAAAAGAACATCTACATTGGCGACAGACCCGTTACTTACGCTGCTGGTGATTATCTTGTGGTAGGCGTGCCAATGCCATTGGAGTGTGAAGCCTTGCCTGTAAATGGCGAACCATTGCTTGGTTTGTCGATAAGCATCGATTCTCAGCGCTTGCATAGCTTAGTCAAAAAGCTGGAAGACCAAGGCTTTCTAGAGAGCTACTGCAACAAGCACAAGCAGAATTCGAGCGGCTTAGAATCGGCGCCAATGGAAGAGCAAATGCTGGAGAGCTTTACTCGATTGGTCAAAACTCTACATTGTGACATTGAAGCCAACATATTGGGTGATGCCATGGTCAGCGAGATTGTCTACCGCGCATTAACAGGTTCAGAAGGGCGAGTGCTGTTTGATTTGGCCCATCATGACGGCCATTACGCACGTGTCGCCAAAGCGCTGTCTAAAGTGCATGAAGAGTACGACCAAACCATCACCGTTCAATCGCTTGCTGACGAAGCCAACATGAGCGTGTCTGCCTTCCACAATGCATTCCGTAATGTCACCTTTGAATCACCTCTTCAATACTTGAAAAAGGTTAGACTTAATAAAGCCAAAGAGCTGATTCAACTAGAAGGCCTTCGTATTAATGATGCTGCACGTCGAGTCGGTTACTCCAGCCCATCTCAATTTAGCCGCGAATTTAAGCGCCACTTCAATACTACTCCAAGAGCGGTTTAGTTCTTCTTTCAACGAAACTATGTGTTGAGAGCTATAATGCCAAAAGCTATGGTGACGATTGCTCATATTTGTTGAATTATATGAGTAAATGTATCTAATCATAGGCATTGTCAGATTGTAGGTATTTGATTCTCGAATATATTATTAACGTACTTATATAAAATAAGCTCTCGAAAATAATTAATTAAATAGTCTAAGAGTTTATGCACAGGTATAGGGGAGAAACTCACTAACTTAGCTATTAACGAAGTTTTAGTGTGAACAACCTATCAAATATTATCTAAAATTCTGGAATTACTCACCGTACTATCAGAGAGAGTATTCAGGATTATTGAATAGACTTAAAATTGAAGATAATTTAGCAGTTGATAAAGCCTAGTACGACGGATAATTAGTCGTTTGATGACTAATTATTCTGTAACTTGCTGATTTATAGTCAACTGAGAGTCTGATGGATATCACGTTTACCCTAAAATAATTCACTTAACATGGCGCTACTTTAATCATTCTTCCAAATACGATTGTTAAATATAAATACGTATACCTATTTTATTTAAAGGATAATACCGATGAGTAGCGATATCATTAAAATTTCAAGAAACACTGAAAACGCACCAATTAATTCTGTATCTACACAAACGGTCGCTTTTTCTCATTATAATAACTTTTCTGCTCAACTTCCGATTGACCCTAAAACGGGTGAAATAGTCATCGGTGATATTAAAGATCAAGCAGCACAATGTTTGAATAATATTAAAGCGATTGTTGAAAGCATCGACCATGTTATGGATGATGTCGTGAAGATTAATGTTTTCGTTAAGAATATTTCTGATATCGATGCTATTGATGAAGTTTACAAAAACTTCTTCCACAACAGCCTTCCAACACGCACTGTCGTGGGTGTCACTGCACTGCCAAGCAGCGATGCGCTGGTTCAAATGGATGCTCTCATTTCTAACGGTGAAGGCACTAAACCACAAGCACCTTGCGCACTAGTTAAGGTATCAAGGAATACGGATAATGCGCCTCAAAGTGCTGTGTCCACGCAGACTGCGGCTTTTTCTCACTACAACAATCTTTCAGCTCAGTTACCGATAGATGTAACCACAGGTGAGTTGGTTGATGGTGGTATCGAAGCGCAAACGGCCCAATGTCTATCAAACATTAAAGCTATTTTAGAAAGCATCGGACATGTCATGAATGATGTGGTTAAAACGACTATCTACGTAAAAAATATCGCAGATGCGGAAGTGGTAAATGAAATATGTGCTAAATTCTTCCCAAGCTACGTTCCTGCTCGTACCGTTGTTAACGCAGCTGAATTACCAATGGGCGCTTTAATTCAAATTGATACATCCGTTTCACATGGTGACGGTACACCGCCGCAATTACCAGAAGACACTCGCTTACTGGTTATTGAAACCAATAATACTGTTGCAGCACCATTCATGCCTTATTCGCATACTGTTGCTTTCTCTCACTACAATCATATTTCAGGACAATTGCCTTTAGACCCGAAAACAAATGAAATTGTTGCTGGTGGTGTAAAAGAGCAAGCGGAACAATGTTTAAAAAATATTAAGGCGATAATTGAAAGTGTTGACCATAGCATGGACGATACGGTGAAAATTAATATTCAACTTAAGGATATTTCAGATATTGATGCGGTAAACGAAATCTACACCGCATTCTTTAACACTGATTTACCGGCAAGAACGGTGGTTGGGGTTTCAGAGATCCCTATGAATGCTCTAATTCAAATTGATGCCGTCGTTTCTAACTGCGAAGGTACGCCACCACAAGACGTGGTTGCTTAAATTAATTGCACCCTTCTCGATAATAGCGATCAGATCCCAGCTTTAGCTCTTAAACATTGAGTCGAAACATAAGCCGGCGGTCTGATCTGCTAACTCGCCACAGATACTGCCAATCCCAAGCCTCGCTACACAACTTATTCGAAGCAATATAACCAAGCTTCGACCCGACATATGGTGATTATTAAGTCGAAGTGTTTTAATATGAAAAACAGACGCTTAACGAAAGAAAACCAGTTTATGCAATTTCGAATTATTTTACTGCTGTGCCTATCCCTTATGGGTTGTTCGTCTAATCAAAAGCTAATGCCTGATCCGACAACTATCACGCTTTTTTATGGTGATACATCCATCTCTGCAGGTGTTTTAGAGGATAAAACATTTAATTCGGTGCTAGCCAATAGAAAAGAGAGTGTTACTTTCTCGGGCTCAATATCAAAGCAAAACTCAGGCTACTTTGTCGATATGTTAGTGATTCGAGAAATGAAAGAGCCACGTTCAACACGACAGCTTAACACCTCGCTTCTAATGAAACCGGGAGAGTTAGTAGATGTTGGCGGCGTGAATAACGATGTGTTCAGGGTAATCCTCGAGTAACAAAAATAAAGTGTTCAATTAATCTGATTTTTTGCTTTACCTCAACCTAACTTCAAGTCTTAAGCTTCTCTTACTGATTAAGAAGGAGCTTATTATGCAAAATAACTACGTAAAAGAACTCGCCGTTAAAACTTACCAAGAAGACCTTCAAAAAGAGTACGTTAGATCTAAAGCTCAGCCATTCCACGCCCCAAGTTTTATCGGTGGGGTGCTGTTGTCAGTTGTGCTGGTAGGACTGTTTTAATTTATGCAGAATTTCTGATCCATTGCCAACTCTCAACATATCTATTTGCTGCACTTTAATGGCTACGGCACAATCTCTTAGGTTGAATTGTGACGCTAATGTCGAGAGGAAGTGAAGTATGGCAAGTCCAAGAGTATTAAAGTCACAGATTACTGATATTACCTGTGGCGAGAATGTCACTATCATCGAGCCAAGTAACGTTTATGGCTGTGAGCTTAAAGATGATGTGTTCGTTGGCCCCTTTGTTGAGATTCAAAAGAACACCGTGATAGGTGCGAGAAGCAAGATTCAATCTCACACCTTTATCTGTGAGTATGTGACCATTGGAAGTGACTGCTTTGTTGGTCACGGAGTCATGTTTGCCAACGACTTATTCAAAGAGGGCAAGCCAGATCCTAATCCTGAAAGTTGGGGGCGTACCTTGATAGCTGACAACGTCACGATCGGTTCTAACGCTACGGTTCTGTCTGTCAGCATTTGCGAAGGTGCAGTAATCGGCGCGGGCAGTGTGGTAACGAAAGACATTACTGAGAAAGGTATCTATGCAGGTAACCCAGCCAAGAAATTGAGAGGTTTACCGTAACCGTATTAATAAGCCGTGGTTCATGAATCATAAGGTGCGGCTTTTTAGGGAAACATTAGAGTATTTGTCATGGATGTATTTTTACACTTACTTCAACCGAATGACGCGAGTGCGCTTTTGGATTTTGAGGTCGAAAATCGAGAGTGGTTTGAGCAATTTATTCCAGTTAGGGGTGATAGCTTCTATTCAAATGCAGGTGTGACCGAGCAAATCACCAGCTTTCTAACTGAATACGAGAATGGTGAGATGATTCCTATGTTGATCAAAGATGCCAATGGCACTGTCTGTGGAAGAATCAACATCCGCGGTATCGACCAGATCGCCCATAGTGGAGAGCTAGGGTATCGAGTAGGTCGTTCCTTTGCTTCAAAAGGCATTGCGTCTAACGCAGTAAAGCAGTTTCTACTCTATTTGGAGGAACAGACCAACCTTAAATATGTTGATGCCTATGCGTTAGTGGGCAATATCGGTTCCAACAAAATCTTATCCAATACCGGTTTTGAATTGGTCGAGTATGTTGAGAGCTACGCGGTGTTTAAAGGAGAACATCAAGATGCTAATTATTATCGTAAGGTTTTAGCTGACTAGGTGACTATCAGTGCCTTATACATTAGAAGCTGGCAGCGTCCTTCTAGCCAGCTTCGAGTCTTTTTATTTAAAGGTTTAAGGTTACTTCTAGGTTTGGCCACTTCTAGATTTACGGTTACTTCTGAGGTTTGTTATGTTCGATTACGCTAATCGCGATAGCCAAAAACAGGATATCTTTCACTAGGAAGAAGTTAGTGACTAAGATGCCATCCGATACTTTCCAAGCGTTTGGCGTTGTAACCAGGAAGCTAAGTGTCACAACAAAGATAGCCGATGCAGCAATGCCTGAGTAGAAAGCTACTGTCGGCTTCTTAAATCCAACGATCAATCCAATAGCGACGATGATCTCCGCGCCACCCACCATGTTAGACACAGCTTGTACTGAGAACAGATTGTAAAGCCAGTTCATTGCAGGATGATTCGCGATTAGCGGTTCAATGAGCATCGCTTCAGTTGGCGTAAACTTATAAATTCCAATCCAAGCGAGCACTAATGCTACTCCAACCACTCCAAGGTTATATCCCACATTACTCTGTTTTAAATCATAGGTTTGAACATGCATAAAAGTACTCCATTTAATAAAATCCTTGAATATGACCGCAAGAGTTCAGATTAAATTTCGCATTGAGAATAATAATTAATATATTTATCTAAAAACTTAATAGGTAGCGACTTATTGTCTCGATAGGAACTCAAAGGCTAGTGATGTTGAGAACCAAAGCAATGGGTAGGCGATAGTGCTGTTCAAAAGGTAACGCGAGCTTTCTAATTTTTGTTTTCAATATTCATGATTTGGATTAGATTACGCTGATGTTCACCCTAATTATAAGAAGAGTATAACCAGTGAAAATTCATAGAATTAACCCGACCAAACGTTGGTCTGATGTAACTGTTTTTAACGGTATTGCAAGCTTTGTGGAAGTGGCAGAGACGGATACAACAGCAGGAATTAAGAGTCAGGTTCAGCAAATCTTCGAACAAGCCGAAGAAATGATGAGTTTGGTAGACAGCGACAAATCTCGCGTATTGTCAGTGACTATTTATCTCACGGATTTCGCTAACTTTGATGCACTCAATGAAGTTTGGGAAGCGTGGTTCCCTGAAGGCTGCGCGCCAAGCCGTGCATGCGTGAAAGCAGAACTTGCTAATCCTGAGCTACTGGTTGAGATGTCGTTTATGGTTGCTGCGGGTGAAAAGTTTCAATAAGCCGAACTATCGATTGAAATAAGCTTCGTAGATAGAAGTAACGAACAGATAAAACAAAGCCACTCAGGTGAATCACTTGAGTGGCTTTTTAGTGTTCTACGCTACCCGAAACTAAATCGGGTCAGGTATTAAGCGATACCTTGATCTCTTGCCATCTGCTTCGCGATCTTCGGCGCGTGCCATAGACACGGGAGCAAGATAAACGATACCGGAACCGCTGTGATTACAATGAACGACTGTAGAGCGGAGATGCCGCCTGAACCCATTGAGATAAGTGCGATCGCTACCGCACCCATGATGATACCCCAGAAAGTACGTACCGCTGCGTTTGGCTCTGTCGTACCCGTCATTACCACACTGATGGTGTAAGTCATTGAGTCACCTGTTGTCACGATGAACGTGGTCGTCAGGATCAGGAACAGAATTGCAATCAGAGTTGGGAACGGCAGTTGCGCGGTAATTGCTAGAAGAACCGCCGGAAGGTTGAAGCCTTCGAACGCACTAGAAATCACACCTGGGTTCTCTAATTCAAACGCTAGACCACTACCACCAACGATGCTGAACCAGAAACACGTTACAAGCGGTGCAACGATGCTAATAGAAACGATCATTTGGCGAATAGTACGGCCACGTGAGATACGAGCAATGAAGATCGCCATCATTGGGCCATAACCTAAGAACCAACCCCAGAAGAACACAGTCCAGCCACCTAGCCATGCTGTATCTTGGCGGTATAGCGCCATTGGGATGAAGTTATCAACCATTTCGCCCATACCTTGCAGGTAGCCATCAACGATGAAGCTCGTTGGGCCAACAAGAAGGATGTAGCCGATTAGACACACAGACAAGATGATGTTGTAACGGCTTACCAGTTGGATACCTTTGTTCACGCCGCTCAAAGCAGAAAGCGTGTACATTGCGATAGCAAAGATAATAACAACACTTTGAGTTGCAAAGCTGTCTGAAATGCCAAACAGTTCGCTCAGTGCGTAGCTGATTTGTAGGCCAAGGAAGCCGATAGGGCCGATAGTACCTGCGGCTACAGCCACGATGCTGCATGCGTCGACAACGTTACCAACCCAACTGTTAATCGCTTTGTCGCCAAGTACTGGGTAAAGCAGAGTGCGAGGCTTAAGAGGAAGGCCTTTGTCGTAATGCAAGTGCATTAACACGATGGAAGACAAACCACCTAAGATTGCCCATGCAAGGAAACCCCAGTGCATGAAAGATTGTGATAGAGCATTGAACGCCATCGCTTGAGGATCTGCGTTGCCATACAGTGGCGGAGCTGAAACAAAGTGAGCGATAGGCTCTGCGGCTGCCCAGAACACACCACCGCCGGCTAGCAGCGTACATAGGACGATAGACATCCATTTAAAGGTGGTCATTTCAGGTAGGGCAAGCGTTCCTAAGCGAACGTGGCCGGTGCGACCTAGTGCAAGCACTAAACCGATAATGAAGTTGAGAAGTAGTAGGACTTGCCAGAAAGCACCGAACCACTTAGTTGAATAACTAAAGCCGATGTTTACAAGTTCGGACAACACGGAGGTGTTGGTGAAGGCTAGGATGACAAAGAGGGTTAAAAAACTGCCACTAAGCCAAAAGACTGGGTTTCCGAGTTCCAGTTTTTCACCCAAAGATTGAGCTTTATTGAAATCGATAGAAGTAGATTCTGCGTTGATGTTTTCGTTGGCGACTTGCGTCAAGTTGGACATTATTTCTTCGCTATATTTGGCTCTTTCGAGCCTATGTATTTCTCCCACACTTGCATTGGAAATGTGAGGTTCGTCAAAAAAATCCGCGATACTACCACAATTGTTAAGAAAAAGTGGGCAAATTTAGAAAAGAAATCAGTTCTACGGCGAAATCAATCCCTTTTGGTTAGTTTTAAAACGAAATTTCAGAACGAACAAATAAAGCAGATATGAATAGAGTTTTGTAATTAAGGATACGAATTAGGCGATATTTTTTAGCGTACCGAAATAAATTTAATATTAGTTGTTCGTGCAAAATAAGTGTCGACTCATTGCATGCTATAAACAAATTAATGCGAGTCATTTTATAAATATCGAATATTTTAGGTGTTAAATTGGCACTGTTACCTACAGTTGTTTTGCGAAGAGATTTAAGTGATGAGAAATATGACACTTAAATTAAGCATCTTGAAACAATAACTTAAGGGACAGCTAACATGCACCTAAACCAAGGAAGAGTGGCCAAGAAGGTTTTTACACTCAGTACTCTCACCGCGTCATGCTTAATGGCGTTCAACAGCTACGCGGCTGTGGATTGTTCAACGTTAGAAGCGTGGGATTCCGCCACGGTGTACACCGGTGGTGATCAGGTTTCACATGACGGCAGCGCGTACTCAGCGAATTACTGGAATCAAAATAACAACCCGAGCCAATTTGAGGGTGACTATGCACAATGGAAAAAGATTGATGTGTGTAGTGGTGGCGGAGGTGGCGGTACGCCAAATGAAGTACCAACGGCTTCATTAACGGCACCCTCTGCTTCTGACGTGATTACTGAAGGCGATAATGTTGTATTGAGTGCAACAGCACTAGATTCTGATGGCAGTGTGGCTTCGGTTGAGTTCTTTGTTGATGGCGCATCTGTTGCGGTAGTCACAGCGGCACCTTTCGAAGCGACTTGGGCTGCAACGTCGGGTAATCATCAGGTTTCTGTTGTTGCAACGGATAATGAAGGCGCAGCAAGTGTTGCAAGTGCGGTTTCTGTTTCTGTTGATTCAGCACAACCAGGGAATGAAGCACCGACAGTTTCAGTTGCACTTTCAGTGACATCTGTTGATGTTGGTGGTGTAGTCACACTGACAGCAACGGCAGCAGATAGCGATGGCACGGTTGATAAGGTTGATTTCTACGTAGCGGGTGCTCTTGTGGGCACTGCTGCAACGAGCCCTTACACGTTAGATTACACAACAACTCAAGCGGGTTCTTTAGCGGTTTACGCGAAAGCAACAGACGACCAAGGTGCGACTGCAGATTCTGCGTTGGCATCTTTGACCGTGAACGGCGCTCCAACAGTGAGCACATGTCGCCCTGATGGCTTATATCAAACTCAAGGTGTCGATGTTCCTTACTGTACAATTTACGATGATGAAGGCCGTGAGAAAATGGGTGCAGACCATCCCCGTCGTGTCATTGGTTACTTCACAAGTTGGCGTGCAGGGGATGACCCACAAGCTGCTTACCTAGTAAATGATATTCCTTGGGAACAACTCACACACATTAACTACGCTTTCGTGAGCATCGGTTCAGATGGCAAAGTAAACGTCGGTGATGTAAACGATCCAAATAACGCAGCGGTTGGTAAAGAGTGGCCGGGTGTGGAAGTTGATCCGGCATTAGGCTTCAAAGGTCACTTCGGTGCATTAGCGACAGCGAAGAAAAAACACGGCGTGAAAACGTTAATCTCAATCGGTGGTTGGGCTGAAACAGGTGGTCACTTCGCGACTGATGGCAGCCGCGTGGCTGATGGTGGTTTCTACACCATGACGACCAATGCTGATGGTTCTATCAACCATCAAGGTATCGAAACATTCGCGACTTCAGCGGTCGAAATGCTGCGTAAGTACCAGTTCGATGGTCTAGATATCGATTACGAATACCCAACCTCAATGGCGGGTGCCGGTAATCCATACGACAAAGACTTCATGGAACCACGTCGTCAATACCTGTGGGCTTCGTACCAAGTGTTGATGAAAGTGCTACGTGAGAAGCTCGATGCGGCGTCTGCGCAAGATGGCAATCACTACATGTTAACGATCGCAGCGCCTTCTTCTGGTTACCTATTACGCGGTATGGAAACATTCGATGTAACCAAGTACCTCGATTACGTAAACATCATGTCTTACGACCTTCACGGTGCGTGGAACGATCACGTAGGTCATAACGCAGCCTTGTTTGATACGGGTAAAGATTCAGAGCTAGCGCAGTGGAACGTATACGACACGGCGGCTTACGGTGGTATTGGTTATCTGAACACGGATTGGGCTTACCATTACTTCCGTGGTTCTATGCCAGCAGGCCGTATTAACATCGGTGTGCCTTACTACACTCGTGGTTGGCAAGGCGTAACGGGTGGTGAGAATGGTCTTTGGGGCCGAGCAGCACTGCCAAACCAATCTGAATGTTCAGCGGGTACGGGTGAAGGCGAGAAAAACAACTGTGGCCATGGCGCTATTGGTATCGACAACATGTGGCACGATACCGATCCAAAAGGTAACGAAATGGGCGCGGGTTCTAACCCTATGTGGCACGCGAAGAACCTAGAGAAGGGTATTTGGGGCTCTTACGCTGAAGCTTACAAGCTTGATCCTGTGAATGATCCTTCAGATGTTCTAACGGGCACTTACACGAGAAACTACGACAGTGTGGCGGTTGCCCCTTGGTTGTGGAACGCAGAGAAGGGCGTATTCCTTTCAACAGAAGATAAACAGTCTATCGACGTGAAAGCGGACTACGTTATCGACAAAGAGATCGGCGGCATTATGTTCTGGGAACTAGCAGGGGATTATAACTGTTATGTTCTCGATGCGAATGGCAACCGAACGTCTATCGATACGACCGAACAAGCGTGTAACAGCGGTAACGGTGAGTTCCACATGGGTAACACCATGACGAAAGCTATCTACGATAAGTTTAAGTCTGCAACACCATATGGAAACAAAGTAGCGACGGGTGCTATTCCAACAGAAGCGCTAGATATCGCGGTATCGGTTGGTGGCTTCAAAGTCGGTGACCAAAACTACCCAATCAACCCTAAGATCACGTTCACGAACAACACAGGGCAAGCTCTTCCGGGTGGAACTGAGTTCCAATTCGATATCCCAGTATCTGCACCTGATAACGCGAAAGATCAATCGGGTGGTGGTTTGACCGTGATTGCTTCAGGTCATACTCGCGCGGATAACATCGGTGGACTAGATGGAACCATGCACCGAGTGGCGTTTACGTTGCCGACATGGGAAGAGCTTCCTGCTGGCGGTGTGTATGAGTTAGACATGGTGTATTACTTGCCAATTTCTGGCCCTGCTAACTACGCGGTGAATGTCGGTGGCGTTGATTACGCGTTTAGCTTCGAGCAGCCAGATCTACCATTAGGTGATATCAGTTCAGGTGGCGGTAACCCTGGCGATGGTGGCACCAATCCAGGTACATGTGATACGGCAGGTTTAGCGGTTTACCCAGACTTACCTCAGAAAGATTGGGCAGGTAATCCAAGCCATGCAAACACAGGTGACCAAGTGGTTCACAACGGCAGTATTTACCAAGCAAACTGGTGGACAAGTTCTGAACCGGGCAGTGATGGTAGCTGGACTCAGGTTTGTTCTTAATCTAACGCTAGATTATGTATTCATAGATAACGAATGAGAATGATTTTAAGTTTATTTATCAATACCTTAGTTTGATTTAAATACATGACTGAAGCGTAAAATTAAAACGCCGAACTGAATCCAGTTCGGCGTTTTTGCTATAAGTCACAGATTGCGTATAGAAACCTCTCAGAATATCGACACTCGTTCAGTAAAAAAGATAAGTATGATATAAAACAGTCTGCCTATAACAAAAAATAGCGTTACCTAATATTAGAAAGCTATGGGGTAATCTTGAAAGTCAGACGTAAATACATTCTTAGTTTCTCAATTGTGCTGGCCGTAGTTTCTCTGATCCTCTCTGCTGTTCAATTCAACCGGACGAAAGAATCATTATTAGATTCCAACCAATTCTTCTTTCGTACTATTGTGAACGCGAGTTACGACATCGTAGACACCACAGTCAACGAAGCGATCAAAACCTATCTAAAAGGTGTGACTGATACCGTCGCCTCTCACGCACTGCGTGTCTCTCCAGAACAAGAAGTTGAAGAAGTCATTCGAATTGCCAACGAATTGGTGATTGGAGAGTCTGGTTATATCTACCTGATGTCACCACAAGGTATTCATCTATATCACCCGTTTTTACAAGGGAAAAATCGCGCGCATTTAACCCATATTCAACAACAACTGAGCTTACAGTCTGGAATGACCCAATACTCGCACGCCAATCCACATGAAGTTGGCAAGCGTGCGAAGGTCGCATATTCAGTGAGGCTACCGAGTGGCAATACATTGGTGGCGACCACCTATAAAGATGAACTGATGTACCTGGTTGATCTCGAAGCACTTAAAGACAAATTGAGAAAGTACTCGTATGGCGATAGTGGCTATGTATATATCGTTGATTTACAAGGCACGTTAGTCCTTCAACCTAACTTTGAACACGAGCACTTAAAAACCTTGATTGATGACTCTTCAGAGTTGCTTATCGATAAAGTCGTCGATGAACCTGAAGGTCACTTTAGATACTCTATCTCTACGGCAGATGGCACGACGAGTAAAAACATCTTCTACAAGTTTTATCCGTATCTTAATTGGGTTATTTCTGCTGGTGTCTTAGAACAAGAGCTCAACAAGAACCACAGCTTATTGTTGGCAAGTTTGATGACGTTGGTTGTTAGTCTACTGAGTATCATTGTTGTTCTGGTGCTTTACCTGCGGCATCGTCATCTCAAAATATTGGATGTTGCGAGCCTCGATTACCTCACAGGCCTTCCTAGCCGACGGAGTTTTATCGAGCAGCTAAAACTGAAAATTACTCAAAGGTCGCCTTATCCGCTAACAAATGTCGGTGTCATTTTGCTGGATATTGACCATTTCAAGCGGGTGAACGATCAATATGGTCATGCTCAAGGCGATAGGGTTATCTGTGAGGTCGCAAAATCACTGAAGAGATTTGTTAACCGTCGTCGTTTGATTGCACGCTATGGCGGTGAAGAGTTTATTTTGGTGACGTTTGATTGTGATGAACATGAGTTATTCGAATTATCAGAGGCGTTACGGTTATGTGTTGAGCAACTTCAAGGCTTAGTGTCGCCAGTAACAATCAGCGCTGGTTGTTGCCATGCTCAAGCACTGACTGACATTGAAACCGCTATCGATAAAGCCGACAAAGCGCTTTATCAAGCAAAAGAGAGTGGACGTAACAACACTCAAGCGTATCGAGAGAACGAATATCACGTTGCTTACATGTGATCGGTTGAAAGCCTCATTGAATTGAAAAGTTTTGTTCACACAAATCGAGCTCTTGAGAACGACAAACACAAAAAAGCCCAAATAGATCGCTCTATTTGGGCTTTTTCAGAATTATTTGAAAGGCTAATCGTTAATTTAAGCTTTCGCTGCTTTCATCGCTTCCGTTTTTTTTTCCTTTTGCATTTTTGCAAGGAAGTAGATGTTTACACAAGCGATAAAGCCGTTGGTGGCTGCAACTGGCCATGCGTCAATCATGATGCCGTATGCTGTGAAGAGTGCACAGCCAATAAAGTTAAGGACACGCAGACGAACGATATCTTTCATTGTTAATGAAATTGCGACCATAATAGACGCAGCGTAACCTAAAATTTCAACCATATTGAATTCCATTGTTTGACCCTCTTAAATTTGCCGATACTTTGTCGGTACCAATTCTTCTCTTCATGAGATGATTGAGGAAGCTCCGTGCCTCGAATGGTCTGGTTTTGTTTAACGGGGAGAACTATACCAACTCTGTTTTTGTGATTAAACCCCCAAAACAGACAGAGGTGAAGGTTAGCGATTACGCAAACGTTTAATGACCTTTCTATTAACATAATTACTATTTATGTTGGAGGTTGAATTGATAGTTATTCTTATATAGGTAAGGAAGCCTCGAATGATAAAACGATCCATTTGTGCAACAAAAAGCATAAAAAAAGCAGCACTATTGGCTTTGATGGCTATTGGGCTGACCGCATGCTCTACGCAAGAAATACCACCCACACACAATTATGGTGTGGTCACTAGCGGTGACTTTGGTTTCATGAAACACGGCGTGATGACGTACTCCTGGCACCCTGAGTCAGAAAAGGTTTACCTTTCTCAAAAATACGATGAAACCGTGGTAACCGATTTAGTGCGTGATTCGATTCAAGAACAGCTCTCAAGTAAAGGTTATCAGTTAAAGCAGGATGGTGTCGGTGATGTTGTTGTAGGCTTTGGATTAGCGGAAGAATCGGAACTGAACGATGAGTCTATCTTCGATGCGATTAGGCTATCTACTGGTGTGCCATTTTACGATGGTGAAGGTAAAGTCGCGGAGAAAGGGTCGTTGTACATTGCGTTTTTCGTACCTAACTCAGAGGTCGTACAATGGCAAGCATTAGCACAGTCTGGCATCCAACCTGATTTAGAGCCAAGCGAGAGCAAACAGCGTATTACTGGCTTTGTTGAAATGTTATTTAGACGCATGCCTGAGCGATAGCATTAGGCGTTGAATGCATTCGTGGAGTAAATATTAGTTGTGGAAAATATGGTCAGATCGCAGATTATACTTTTTTATTTGTAACGAATGGTACAAATACGTAAAGCAACGTAAAGTTCGCGCTTCTTTTGCTAGCATTTGTCTATACTGCTCAAAACGTTAACTTAGGTTTGATTCAATGAAACTGTTTTCCAAATACTCTCTCCCTCTATTAAGTATATTCATTGTAAGTAACGCCGCGATGGTAAGTAATGCAGCTATCGCAGCACCTTCTATAGTACCAAGCCCACCTAGCCTAGGCGCAAAAGGGTATGTGTTAATTGATTTTAATTCTGGTGATGTGCTGGTAGAAAAAAACGCACATACGAAGTTAAACCCAGCAAGCTTGACCAAACTGATGACCAGTTATGTGGCAGGTCAAGAGATGAAGCGAGGCAACATCTCTGCTGATGATCAGGTACGAATCAGTGAGAACGCGTGGGCGAAGAACTTCCCAGACTCTTCAAAAATGTTCATCGAAGTAAACACCGATGTAGCAATGATGGATCTTTATCGTGGCTTGATTATTCAATCCGGTAATGATGCTAGCGTTGCGATTGCAGAGCATGTTGCAGGCTCACAAGATGCATTCGTTGACCTGATGAACTCTTGGGCTACCTCTCTGAAGCTAGAAAACACCCATTTTGCCAATGCACATGGTTTGGATGCAGACGACCTCTATTCGACTCCTTACGATATCGCGTTACTCGGTCGTGCCATTATTCGTGATTTACCGGATGTGTATGGCTTATACAGCGAACGCTCTTTCAGTTACAACGGCATCACTCAACATAACCGTAATGGCTTGTTGCGTGATAGAAGCTTAACCGTTGATGGCATGAAAACGGGCTACACCTCTGGTGCTGGCTACAGTTTGGCGAGTTCAGCGACACAAGGTGAGATGAGACTTATCGCGGTTGTGATGGGCGCATCAAGCGTTAAGAGCCGTGAATCAGACAGCAAACAGCTGTTGAGCTACGGTTTCCGTTTCTTCGATACACTAAACCCGCATAAAGGCGGCGATCAAGTGGCTGAAGAGAAGGTATGGTTTGGTGAGCAAGACACATTGAAATTAGGTGTGGCAGAAGACACGTTCATTACGTTGCCTAAGTCAGACAGTAAAAAGCTGACTGCATCTATCGAGCTTAACTCTGAACTGAAAGCGCCAATTGCAGAAGGTCAAACTCTAGGTGTGGTTCATTACACCGTTGATGGCGAAGATGTTCAAACTCAGCCTTTGATCGCGCTTGAAGCGGTTGAACAGGGCGGTTTGTTCAAACGTTTAATAGACTACGTTAAGCTGTTCTTCGCGAGCCTGTTCTAAATAGAGCCTGTGGCGATAAGCCGCGCTGAAAAGTCGAAATATTATGGGTGTTGTGAGTGAATCACAGCGCCCTTTGTTATTTCTACATCAATGAAAACGCCGCGCCGCACTATCTTTATTAGCCGTAGCGGGCGGTTTCGATTACTATACGCAAAATTTAGCAGTGTAGTCACTTATGACGATAGATATAAAGAACGTAACCGAACCCGAAGTAACCTGTGCAAATTGTCAGGCATGCTGTTGTCGTTTAGAGGTTATGATCATCACAGATACGGGCGTACCTGAAGAGCACATCGCTTATGATGAATGGGGCGGTGAAACCATGAAGCGCTTAGACGACGGCTGGTGTTCTGCGGTAGATAGAGAAACACTGATGTGTACTATCTACGAAAACCGACCATGGATCTGTCGCGAGTTCGAAATGGGCTCTTTCGAATGTGTTGACCAGCGCAAAGATGTGATGGGCTAGGCGTCTGCAGTATTGAACTCAGTAACTAAAGTACGCTAATGAACTGTGATAATCACATTAAAATTAAATATCAGGGTTCTATACCTTAAGCAGTTGTAGAACCTTGATGCGTTTTATGAGATCAAATATTGAGTGAGATAAGAGTCTTAGCTCGATAAGTTAGAGTTTAGAACTCGGAAGGCACTTCAAACTCCATCCATTCACCGGTTGTCGGGTGAATCAACTTTAAGTAGCCAGCGTGCAGGTGTAAGCGCTCGCGTTTGTATCCGTATAAGTCGTCACCACGAATAGGTACACCAAGCCCTAATGGATGAGCACAGTGCACTCGCAGCTGGTGGGTTCGCCCTGTTTTAGGGTACAAGTGAACCTTGGTTTTGCCATTGTGAGTGCTAACCACTTGCCAATGGGTCTCTGTATTTCGGCCGTGTTGGTGACAAACCAGTTGTCTTGGTCTGTCCGTGATGTCGCCGCGCAAAGGAAGGCTGATATTGCCAGATTCGCCCGTTATCTCGCCATCTAACAAAGCGGTGTAGCGTTTCTCTACGGTTCTATTAATGAACTGCTTCTGAATATGCTTGTTTGATTCCGCCGTGAGCGCCAAGATCAACAAACCTGACGTCGACATATCCAACCTATGGATAATCAAAGGACCAGTCGCATCCGGGTAACGCGCTTTTATGCGGGTATAAACTGAATCTTCGATGAACTTACCGGGAACCGACATGAACTCTTCAGGCTTATTGACGACTACGATTTCATCGTCTTCATAAACAATATTAAAAGACTTACCAACCGCAGGGTTCACGATAAGCGGGTTATCTTCTAGCTCTATGCCACTTAACTGGTGTTCGAGGATCTCAAAGCTTTTACTCTGACAAACAGGGTAGAGGTTTGCGTGTTGTCGAATGATGTCTGTAGGCGGTAATCCCCACCAAAACTCAGATAATGCTAACGGCTTGAACCCGTGTTCAAACGCAAAGTTAAGCAACTTAGGTAGGCAGCAGTCACCAGAGCCTTCAAGCGCGTCTTTACCATCGAGCAACTCGAGTAAATTCTTAGATTGCTTGGCTTGATTGATAAAGCGATAGTGAGAGAGGCGTTGAGTTTCCAACTGTTGTGAAACTGCTTGGTGATCTTGCTTACGGTTTTTCAGTTCGCTTTCAATCAAATCAATTTGTGATTGGCGCTCTGCGATCTTCTGTTTCCACTCAATACGAAGTGCTTTTAGGTCACGTTTCTCTTGGCTACTTTGATTGCCCAGTTGTTTGAGCAAATTCGCCGCTGACTCTAGATTCCCTAAGGCTTTTTCTTGATTGGCTTGTTCTCTGAGTTCGTTACGCTGAGCTTTGTTTGCGGCCATTGCTAACTGAAAGGCTTCGATAGCTTTTGCTGATTCGATTTTTAACCCTTCAAGCTCGGCCAATAATGTGTCTAGATTGTGCGACTGTTGCAGCTTTTCAATGTCGTCCGAGAGCTGCAATTGTCGAGCAAGGTTCGCACTGTTTTGAGATTGAAACTGTTTTGAATCGAAGGCTGGTGGAACAAAGTGAATGTTGTTTAACTGAGAGACCAAAGCCGGATCTAACTGCAAGCCTGAAAACGCAGAAAGGTAACCTAACCCTTGTGTGGTTGGATTCTGAACAAGAAGCACAGCGTAGAGATTACCTTGCGAGGTTTCATTCACACCACAGTCGACAAGTGATTGCTGAAGCTGCAGCATAGCGAATTCACACACAGGGTGCGGGGTATAGTAATACGGAAACGTAAAACGAGTCGGTAGCGCTAAATCGACATTCGTGTTTGCTAGGTGCAGAGGTGTGTATTGAGCGAGGTTTGTTGGCATTAAGATCAAACTCTATGGCTGTTCAGTTAGAGTTCGGTATTGTTGTCGAAATGAAGACAAATGAGAAGCCAAAGCAGAAGATAAATCGGCTTTGGCTTCATTTAGTTTCTTGTGTTTACTCTAGCAAGCACGTGTTTGAGTGAAACTCGATCAGTTCGAGTGTTCTAGCTCTACTTGCTCAGCTTTTTGGTAAGCAGGGTGGCTCTTTAAAAGTTCACCGTATTTAGCGATGTTAGGGTAAAGCGCAGTTGCACCAAAGTTACCCACGATTTCTACGATGAACGACATCATAAAATCTGCACCTGTTAGTGTGTCTGCAACCAAGTAGGTTTTACCTTCAAGTGCATTATTCACGTAAGTGAGGATCTTTTGGTTTTCGTCGTCTGCATAACCGCCTAGGAAGTTAGTTTCGCAGCCGTCTTTCATCACAAAGATCTTAAGTAACATTGGCAAAATACCTGAACTCTCAGCGAAGTGAAGCCATTGCGAATACTCAACGTAGTTTGCGGTGCCGCGTGTAGGTGCGAACTTACCCTGACCGTATTTGTCGATTAGGTATTCCGTGATAGCACCAGATTCAGTGATCACGACGCCATCGTCTTCAATGACAGGAGATTTACCCAATGGGTGAATGGATTTGAGTTCTGGTGGTGCAAGAAAAGTGACACTGTCTCGTTGGTAGGGTTTGATTTGGTAATCTACCCCAAGCTCTTCCAATAGCCAGATGATGCGCTTTGAGCGCGACTTATTCAGGTGATGCAAAGTAATCATGATTCTACCTAGTTAACGGGTTCAGTTTATTGAATTTATTTAGCTTAGTTCGTTTTGATAACAAGCTTACCGAAGTTCTGACCTTCCAATAGGCCCATGAATGCTTGTGGCGCATTTTTTAGACCTTCAACCAGGTGCTCACGATAGTGCATCTTGCCTTGAGACAACCATTCTGTCATTTGAACAGCAAATTCGTTGTAACGGTGTGCGTAGTCATCAAAGATGATGAAACCTTGCATCTTAATTCTTTTAACAAGCAGCATACCCATCAGGCTAGACATACGATCTGGTCCTTCAGGCAGTGAAGTCGCATTGTATTGAGAGATAAGGCCACACACAGGAATACGAGCACCTGTGTTAAGCAGAGGCATTACTGCATCGAATACCTTGCCGCCAACGTTTTCAAAGTAAACGTCGATGCCGTTGTCACACGCTTTAGCCAATTGCTCCGCGAAGTCGTCAGCTTTGTGGTCGATGCATTCATCAAAGCCAAGAATCTCTTTCGCGTACTGACACTTCTCTTGACCGCCTGCAACGCCGATAACACGACAGCCTTTTAGTTTGCCGATTTGTCCAACGGTTGCGCCTACAGCACCTGTTGCTGCTGCAACGACTAGCGTGTCGCCTTCTTTAGGTTGGCCGATATCAAGCAAGCCCATGTAAGCAGTAAAACCAGGCATACCCATGATGCCAAGCGCGTAAGAAGGGTGCGTTGGTTCTTTACCTAGTTTGATAAGGCCTTCACCGTTAGACACACCAAGATCTTGCCAACCTGTGTAAGCCAGTACCCACTCGCCAATTTCGTAATCAGCGTGGTTTGATTCTTCAACCTGACATACGGTTGCGCCTACCATCACTTCATCAATCGCAACGGGATCTGCGTAGGATTTAGCATCGCTCATACGACCACGCATGTATGGGTCTAGAGAAAGGTAAACTGAGCGAAGTAACATCTCGCCGTCTTTGATGCTTGGCGCAGCTATTGTCTCTAAACGGAAGTTGTCTTGAGTCGGTGCGCCAACTGGGCGAGAAGCCAATACGATTCGGCGATTGTCTTGTTGAGTCATTGGATGTCCTTAATTGTGTATTTTATACATTTAGAATTAGACCAGTCGTCTAGTCTTGTTGTCTAAAAATCCCGCCGTCATCAAATTGATAAGAGGGCGGGTGATTTTTTTAAGTTAAAGCCAATAAAGCGCGCTGCGCGTTATTAGCTTTCACCTTTTAAAATTCGTTCGGTAAGGCTCAAAGCTGACTGTAAGCTATGTGAGCTTTGGCTCAGCTTGCTCAATAAGCTGGCGCCTAACCACATTGAGTATAGGTTCTGAGCTGCTTCTTGGCTCTCTTCAACCTTTATGGAGCCATCTTCAATACCGCCGACAATGCACTGTTCGATGGTATTCGTCACTTTTTCTGCACCCTTTAATAGCGCTTGGCGCATAGGATCAGAAAGATCAGAAACTTCCGCGCTGAGTTTAACGACCAAGCATTTATGAGCATTGCAGGTGCCGTTTTCAATCTGTGACCATCGAGTGAAATAACTGACAATTCTCTGGTAATGGTTGCCTTCACCATGAACCAAAATAGTTTCAACTCTGCTGATGTAGGTCTCAAAATAGTGCTGGATCAGAGCCTCGCCAAATTGCTCTTTCGATTTAAAGTAGTGGTAAAACGACCCTTTCGGCACGTCCGCTTCTTTAAGCAATTGCGATAAGCCAACGCCGTTAAAGCCGTTGTTCACTATTAATTGGTAGCCAACATCTAAAACATGCAGGCGTGTGTCATTCGTTTTTTCGTTCATGGGCGGTACTATAAGTTAAATTAGACCAGTCGTCTAGTGGTCGGTTTTCGAGGGTATATTTGGTCGTTGTTACAGTAGCTAAATAGCTAAATAGCTCAATATCTAAAGAGGCTTCAAATGTTCAGATATAAAAAAGCCCCGACATAGCGCGTATGTTGGGGCTTAAATCAGTAACTTCGATTATTTGATAGAGATGAGTTCTACATCAAAAATCAGAGTCGATGATGGTGGGATAGGGCCTGAACCGCCTTTACCGTAAGCTAGAGTGCTTGGAATAAATAGACGAACTTTTTGGCCTTCAACCATGTAAGTCAAACCTTCTTGCCAGCCTTTAATTACTTGCTTAAGAGCAAATGAGATTGGCTCGCCGCGCTCAACAGAGCTGTCGAAAACAGTGCCGTCGATTAGCGTACCGTGGTAGTGAACCGTTACTTTGCTGTTCTTAGTTGGGTGCTCTGTGCCTGTACCTTCTTCAAGAACAAGGTATTGAAGACCGCTTTCAGTCGTAATCACGCCTTCTTTAGTGCCGTTTTCAATTAGAAATTGTTGGCCTTGTTCGAAGTTTTCTCCGCCAGACTTATGATTCGTCCAAGTACGGTAAATCATGAAACCCGCCAAAAGAAAGACAATGACCGGGATGACAAATTTAGACATAGTAAAACCTATTTATATTGAGTGCTGAATTTCGTAGTTAATACAAAATGTGTTAATCAGTTGACTAAAGCCGTGATTATGGTTGAGTCAAAAGGTAGTTGATCGTTTTTGCAATGCCAGCAACGTCTTGGTGACCTGCTGTTAGTACTTGGTATTTACCGTTGATGATAAAGGTTGGTACTGAGTTGATCTGACCTTTTACTGAGATCTCTTCTGCTTGCTTAACGTAGTCGAAAAGAGCGACTTGCTGTTCTTTATTCAGCTGGTATGGGCTAACCAAACCACGAGAAGTAAACGCTGTCTCTAGTGCTTGTTGACGCTGCTCAGGTGTTGCATCTGCACCCATTTGAACGGCACCAAATAGGTCGTCCATGAATGCGTGGTCAGGCGTCGCATCAAGCTGCATCACTGCTGTGTAGTAGATCATTGCGCTGATTTGAGCGCTTTCGTTGAACGTCACGTGCATCTTGCCAATAGTTTGGTCTGTTAGAGATTCAATCTCTGGAATGGCACTTTCCATTTGACGGCAGTGACCACAGTTAAGAGAGAAGATTTCAGTGATCGGAGACAAGTTAAATTCTGTTAGAGCAGTAGGAAGCGCTTCGTATTGAACGCCTTTTTGTGGCTCGTCTGTTTCACTACAACCCGCGATAATGAGTACGGCAGCGAGTGCTGTGATGAATTTAGTAAATGGTTTAAACATAATGTTTGCTCTAGCGTTGAGAAGTCGTGAGATTCTAACTATTTAGTACGAATTGGAAAACAATTATAAGGTAAATAAATGCAAACAGTTCGAACTAGCGGCTGAAGACAAGCTAGTAGACGGTTAACTGTGATCAACAGCACTTTTTTGGGTTCTGCTTTCTTTTCGTCTAAAGTTTTTCCCTCGGTGCCGATATAGACATTAGTGAATGGTTTATCTGCATGAGTGGTTGGTGAAGTAATGAGATATTTAGCGATAATGTTAAGCATAGCTTTGGCTGGGTGTGAAGCCACGTCACCAACTGACTTACTTGGCGGTGACATGCTAGAGACTGCACCACAAACCGATTACGACTTGATGCATCCTGAATGGGGTGTGGTTCAAACGACTCATGTAGCAAGCAATCGTGGGTACTCTATCCAGAGTAGCACTCATCAACACAGAACCATCACGACCAACTACGGACGTGGCGTTTCGACTAACGACCCACTGGAAGTCTTTTTAAGACAAAACCGCATCGATTTTGAAGTGTTGCCGGGTAACCATGTGATGGTAAAGCTTGAGCAGCACGTGAACTTTAAAACAGGTTCAGCATTCCCTGAGCCAGCGTATAATCAATGGCTAGATACGCTAGGCAGCTACCTTGCTCAACGCCAAGATATTGATGTGGTGATTGAAGGGCACACCGATAACACGGGCACAGATCGAATCAATGATCCGCTTTCAGAGCAGCGAGCAAAAGAAGTGAAGGCTCGATTAGAGAGTAACTACGTATCAAGTCGTTCCATCTATACTCGTGGCTTCGGTGAGTATGTTCCAGCTTGTACGAACGCTTCTGCGCAAGGCAAGGCGTGTAACCGCCGTGTTGAATTGATGCTGATTGTCACGAAGTAGTCGTTTGAACTTTCGCGCCCAATTTGAAGCGATTAACGCCAAATAACAGACATAAAAAATCCCTCACATTCGAGGGATTTTTTGTATCTGACTTTTGTTGCTTATGCAAACTGCTTTTCTAAGTAAGTCACGATATCTGAAGATTCGTACATCCACTCAGTTTTACCGTCTTTTTCGATACGTAGACAAGGCACTTTCACACGACCGCCGCCAGCTTCAAGCTCAGCACGGTGTTGCTCGTTGTTTTTTGCATCACGAAGTTCAAATTGAACCGACTGACGTTTCATCGCGCGGCGCACTTTCACACAAAATGGGCACGCTTCGAATTGGTATAACGTGTGCGTTTTTGCTTGCTCATTTACTTTGCTTTGTTCTTCTTGAGAACGCTTCACACCACGTGGGCTGAAAACAAAATTCAATAACAAGATGACACGACCTAAGAACCAACGGATAAACTTCATAACTCTCTCTACATATTTAAAATTAGCGTTACAATTTGCAGCATTATATACACAAGTTTTGTCAGATGCTCGCAACAAACCGCTAATATCTATTTTGTCCGTTCGATCGTATGAGACTTAGCCACATTTAGCCCTAAACGCTTAGACAGTCGAGTCAGATTTGCTCGGTCTGTTTTCAGAACTCGCCCTGCTTGTGCCCAGTTAAAGTTGGCATCTTCCAACACCTCAGTAATGATACTGCGTTGAAAATCGTCCGTTGCACCACGTAGCCCTGCAGAAAGGTCGATCGTTGGTGTCGATAATGGTGTGTTTTTCACCTGAGTCGTCGCAATTGGCTGATCTTGGTCTAGAGGACCACAATCTTCCTTGGTGATTGTCACCAGGTTTTTATTGGTGCTGCGCGCTAACGCTTTCAATGCGGAACGACTGATCACATGCTCAAGTTCACGCACGTTACCCGGCCAACCATAACGGTTTAGGAAAGAAAGAACGTCGGAGCGGAACTTAACTTGGTTGATACCAAGCTTACGACGCGCTTGTTCTAAGAAGAAACCCGCTAATAGGCTGATGTCGTCACCACGATCTTTCAGTGCTGGCACCGCGATAGGATACACACTCAATCGGTGGTACAAATCGGCTCTGAATCGACCGTCTTCAACTTCTTGTTTTAGATCTCGGTTTGTCGCTGCCAATACTCGCACATCAATGGTTTGAATGTTGTCTTGGCCAACCGGTTGGATTTCGTTGTTTTGCAGCGCACGTAGGAGCTTACTTTGAGCGGCCAAAGGCAATTCACCAATCTCATCAAGGAACAGTGTGCCACCATCGGCTAAAGCAAATTTACCTAAGCGGTTTTTGTCTGCGCCAGTGAACGCGCCACGAACGTGACCAAACAGTTCACTCTCTACTAAGTTTTCAGAAATCGCAGCACAGTTTACGTAGACGAGCGGGTTACGTTTACGTTGAGATTGGTGGTGCAGGGTGCGAGCCACAAGCTCTTTACCAACCCCGGTGTCACCATGAATCAAGATATTAAACTCAGATGGAGCTACAACAGCGATGTCGTTCTTAAGCGCGACCATGGTGTCACTGTTACCAATCAACTCACCGCCGTCACGTTCCCACGCTTCTACGTTCAATTCTTCGAGTAATTGCTTTGACTGTTTTGCTTGATGCTCAAGTTGCGAGAAGGTCAGTGCCATCTGCATGGTTGAGGCTGCAATAGCTGCCAGTACTTCAAGGTTACGCGCCGGAATATTCGCGAAGACATCAGGTTTCAAGCTGTCTAGAGTCAGAATACCTAAGAGCTTATCGCCAAATAGCAAAGGCAAGCCCATACAAGCATGCATTGGTAAATCGCCATCATGGTCAATAAGCAAACCATCGAAAGGATCGGGTAAGGAGCTGTCAGCATCGAAACGAACAGGAGAGCGAGACGCGCAGATCTCTTCAAACCGTGGGTGTTCTGAAATGATAAAGCGACGACCGAACGTATCTCGGCTGAGCCCTTGCATTGCGATAGGTACTAGCGTGTCGCCTTGAAGGCTTAAAAGCGCGACACAATCACACGTTATGGTTTTGCGAATGGCATCGATCAGGCGATTGAAACGATCTTGATCGTTGACACCACTTGCGAGGCCAATGGTCATTTCCATGAGGGTAGATGCGGAGATATCTTGCATAAAAAACTCTAACTGTGTGTGTTTATCTACACAATAGAGTCTTATTGACTTAAAAAAAAGGTCTTTTTGACATTTTTATAAGATGAGTTTTGAGAAGAAAACCAGTAATGACGGGGATTGATAAAGTTGGCACTGATTGTGCAGAAGATACAGAGAAGCCCAATTATAGCGCTGATTAAACAGACTATTCTTGATCTCAATCAATCAGGTTGCATTAATCAGGTTTCGCGATTTTTTGAAATGAAAACGAGTCAAAATAACTCAGTTTCTAAAAATAACTAAGGTTTCAGAAAATCGATAAGTCATTCTTAATTTTTAGTAGTCAAAATGACATATAGGTCATAAGGCTCAGTGTTCGGAGTAAATTCATGCTTAACAATGCACATATCGAAATCATCAAATCTACTATTCCTCTACTTGAGAGCGCAGGCCCAGCTTTAACTCAGCATTTTTATCAACGTATGTTCACGCATAACCCTGAGTTGAAAGATATCTTCAATATGACTCACCAAAGAACAGGTCGCCAAGGCGTAGCACTGTTTGAAGCTATCGCGGCATATGCAAAGAACATTGAAAATCTAGCAGCGTTAACAACTGCCGTTGAACGTATTGCTCAGAAACACACAAGCTTTAACATTCAACCAGAGCACTACCAAATTGTTGGTTTGCACCTGATTGAGACATTACGTGAACTAGCTGCTGACGCCTTTACTCCAGAAGTGGAAGAAGCATGGACAGCCGCTTACCTATTCTTGGCGCAAGTATTCATCGATCGTGAAGCTGAACTTTACCTACAGCGTAAGCAAGCTGTTGGTGGTTGGGAAGCAGCGCGTGCGTTTGTGATTGCAGACAAAATCGAAGAGTCAGCGCTAGTAACAAGCTTTATCCTTCAGCCAAAAGACGGCGGTGAAGTTCTGGATTACACACCAGGTCAATACATCGGTATCGAAGTGAAACCAGAAGGCTCTCAATACAGCGAGATTCGTCAATACTCACTGTCTGATAAGCCAAACGGCAAGCAATACCGTATTTCTGTTAAACGTGAAGGACAAGGCCAAGAGACACAAGGCGTTGTATCTAACCACCTACACGATACGGTTGCTGTTGGTGATGAGGTTAGCCTATACGCACCAGCGGGTGACTTCATGTATCAAGAGCGCAGCAAGCCAGTAACACTTATCTCTGCAGGTGTTGGTGTAACGCCAATGCAGTCTATGCTTGAGTTCCTAAACACGGAAGATAAAAACGAGCCAGTACTTTACCTTCACGCTTGTGAGAACGTAGGCCAACACTCTTTCACGACTCGTGTTAAAGATATTGTTGCCGACAAAGGTTGGGAAGCGAAAACGTGGTACATGAACAAAGATGAATCTGCATGTGAAAACACGCATCAAGGTCAAATGGATCTAGCGTCTATCTCTGATACTAAAGGCTTTGAAGAGAGCGATTTCTACATCTGTGGTCCTGTTGGTTTCATGAAGAACATCGTAGAGCAGCTAGATGCAATGAAAGTTGACCGTTCACGCGTTCACTACGAAGTATTCGGCCCTCACGCTAACTTCTAATAGGTCTCGGCATTTCTAGTAACACTAGCCTGAACTATTAATACCTTGCCTATTCAAAGGCCTCACAGTGTGAGGCCTTTTTGGGTTTGGTTGGTTTTGTCTGACATCATCGACTACTGCAGAACACGATGGTTCAGCTAAGATCTTTTCGCTTCTATCTAAGAACGTTTCATCTTCTTGGACATGTAGTCGGAATCGAAAAACTCAGGCCAGTACATTTTTACGTAACCACCGGCAACCCAAATCACTAGAATGGTGGCGATGGTTAGCTCAAAGAAACCAAACTTGTGTAGCCAATACCATTGTGGGTATTCCGCGCCGAAAAATGTAGTTAGACGATGCATGGCAATAGCGCTGATCACAGATGGGAAGGTGACGGCAGCAATCGAAGGTTGGAACTTCAAACGCATCAGGCGGATGTAACACAAGTAAATCAACAAAGTCATGGTGATGGCAATGCCCGCCAATGCACCTGTTAGAATCGGGTCTGGGTTGTCGAAGTTAACCAAGTAAGCGGCTAAAGATAAGTTAACCGGAGCTGCCATGATAGCGAGTGTTGGTCTTGCTCGGCGAGGAAGATTGCCTTCGAACACCAAGCGGTACAACACCACTGGCAACATAAGGAAATAGATACCAATACAAGTGACCGCAAGTGTTTCTGAAAATACGGTGTGCCCGAACTGTGTGCCAGCTAAGGAACTGCTGATCAAACCGACCGGATACAGAAACCAACTCGGTACAATGTTCGACATTTTGAAGTTGATGATCTGAAAACTGAAGAACAACACCATCATGGTAAAGTGAAGCAATAGCGCGCAGAACCAAACTGGGTAGGCGATAGCTGGCGATATCTCGGCTAAATAGTCGCACAGAATCAGTAAAGCCATGCTCATTGGTGCCATCAAGCTTCCGCTTAACGGGTGGCGAATATCATTAAGGAAGGTATTAAAGCTCGTTAAATAGCGCAGTAAAACAGGCAGCAATAATAGCGCGCCGAATGCAGCGAGGTAGGGACGAATTATCTCACCAATGCCCGGGATATATAACGCCCAAGCTTGTCCTAACCCAATAACGCCAAGTGCTAAAGACGCCTGAGATGGCGGCACATTTTTTACTTGGGTTAATCTTCTCCAGTTCAACGACTTGCTCCGACTTAGTTAATTACAGAATATTGGACTATTTGCCTTAGTTAGAGTGTGTAGGTCTTCCATCAATAGATTTTGAGGGCACTCAACTAATTTTGAGTGGATGATACCAAGTTTAACGTTTGCTTTTTTGATTTTGATACGGAATCGGGAGATTAAGCACGTTGAATGTGTGCTTTTGTTTCATGAGTCATTTGTAATTAACGTACTTCCTCTTGTTGAGGGAGATCTTGTTGTCTTAGTTTTTCGTTTTTCAGCGTACGGTTAAGCAGTTGACTGTAAATTGGCTGCCCACCTAACATTTGAGCAATGATTACCGCACCTAAGCAGGTGATGATCAACGGCAGGATCAGGTAGTAGTTATTGGTCATTTCGATAACCAACAGTATGCCAGTGATAGGCGCTCGCACGGTGGCGGCAAATAATGCTCCCATGCCAGCAATGGCAAACATACCCGGTTCAATATTCAGTTCGGGAAAGAATGCCGCTGCGATAAGCCCGAACGCATAACCAAAGAGTGTTCCTAGCGCAAGCATTGGTGCAAAGATACCGCCTGGCGCACCAGAGCCGAAACAAAGCAGAGTAGTGAGGACTCGGCCTAAGAAAATCAACAGCAACACATTGGCGCTGTAGCTGCCATTCGTGATGTTCGGGATGATACCAATACCACCACCAGTTAATTCAGGTATATAGAGCAGCAACAAGCCAAAGCAACCACCAAGTAGGGTACCTGTCATCAAGTAGCGTTTACGGTCATTCTTGTGGATCGCCACAAACAGGTCTTGGGAAAGCGTAATCAGCTTATTGAAAATTACACCAAACAGACCGAATAACACTCCTAACAATAAGAATAACCAAAGTGCGTCGAGTTCAGGCGGCTGGTACTGAGGCATTGTAATAACGGCAGATTGGCCATTGATAGAACGAAATACAATGTTGGCTGAAACTGCTGAGATGATGACGGCTTTGATTGATATGAGTGAGTAGCGAAACTGTGGTCTCATCTCCTCAACCACAAACATGATGCCAGCTAGCGGTGCATTGAATGCGGCGGCTAAGCCACCAGCGGCACCTGAAGCCAACAGTGAATGGCGAGTGTCATCATCTTTGACTCGAAAGATATCTGTGACCATACGACCGATACTGCCGCCCATTTGAACGGTTGGCCCTTCGCGGCCTAAAACCATACCAGAGCCTAACGCGCCCATGCCGCCAAAGAATTTTACGGGTAATACTCTCCACCATCGAACAGGGCGCATGCCGTCCATTGCACCTTCGATTTCAGGGATACCTGAACCAGCAGCTTCTGGAGCAAAGCGATGAACGAGGAAATAGCCAATAAAGGCGAATGCAGCACTAATAAGGAAAGCGGCCAACCAAAGGGGTAAATAGCTACCGATTTCATCTTTAAGCCAATCGGTACGAGTTTCTGTGATGAAATGAACCGCGACTTCGAAATAGGTACCCACTACGCCAGCAAGTACACCGACAATACAAGAAAGAAAGAGAACTGAAGCTGGGGTCTTATCTCTTGAGAGAAATTGATTAATAGCATCCCTTGGCATTTTTGCTAATAAGGACTGCTTAATTTTCTCTCTTCTGGTCATAGAAATAAGTTTCCTGAATGAGTTAAGGCGGGGTTGCATTAAATTATACGCTTCCTCCGCATATCCTATAGCAACAAAGATGAAAAGTTGAATTTCATTTATGGAATGTGCGTGTTACATAAATGGAATCTATGGGCAATTGTGGAATCGCCGTCACAATTTTGATCGATTCTCTGGTGGTGGCTTGAATATCCCCAAAAATGAACCATAGTTAAATTGTAAAGCAACATAACGAACCGCAAGGAGAAGTGAGGTTTTACACACAATTTGGATGGATTCAGAAACAAAGTTTTAGTTCCTCGTTAAATGTTCAGGTCGATATTTAAGGCTTCCTGATTCGCGAACTCACGATTGAGTAACGAGGGTGAGGCGTACTGAGTAAGTACGCCTTTAGTTCGTCTGGAGCATTCATTTCCTCATTCCGCTTCTACTGCTTTATCTCTTCTGATTATTTTCGCGCCAACCTCTATTAACGAATCTCAGTGTAAACAATCGATTGGGGTCAACTTTTTGGTGATTGAGTATATACTCCCTTAAAAAGGAGAACTGATATGACTAAAAAAGTTCCTACAAACATCATTACGGGTTTCTTGGGTGTTGGTAAAACGACAGCCATCTTAAACCTGCTAAAAAATAAACCTGAGAATGAAAACTGGGCTGTTCTGGTTAATGAGTTCGGGGAAATCGGTATTGACGGTGCATTAATGACAGATCAAGGCGCTTTGATTAAAGAAGTGCCGGGTGGATGCATGTGCTGTACTGCGGGCGTGCCTATGTCAGTGGGTATTAATGCCTTACTTCGCCAAAAGCCAGACCGTTTATTGATTGAGCCGACAGGGCTTGGTCACCCTAAACAGGTTATAGCGACACTGACTTCCGATCAGTACACACCATATGTCGATTTAAAAGCGACGCTTGGTTTGGTTGACCCACGAAATCTGTCTAATGAAAAGTACACCTCGAATCAGAATTTTAATGATCAACTAAATAGTGCAGATGTGATTCTTGGTACTAAGGTTGACCTTGTTCATTCTGAAGACATCGATGTGTTCAATGATTGGGTGACGGATCAAACGCCAGCAAAAGTCTTCCATAAGCTAATTCACGATGGTGAAGTGCCATTGGAAGTGTTAGACATTGAAAGAGTATACGGCAGTGCTTCATCTCATATTGAAGCGCATCATCACGATCACGCTGAACAAGAGCCTCAATTCCAACTTCCTCCTGGTGAAGCTTTCATCCGTAAAGAGAATAAAGGACAGGGCTATTTCAGTTGTGGTTGGTTGTTTGGCGCAGAGCATAAGTTCGACTTCGATGCGCTATTCTCTATGTTGTCAGATCTAACGGCCGAGCGTGTAAAAGCTGTCGTGAACACCGACCAAGGTTGCTACGCATTCAATGTGGCGAATCAAGTCGTGTCTGTGAACGAAATTACGCTTGATGGCTTTGAATCTCGACTGGAAGTGATCGACTCGCAGCTCATGCCATGGGGCGATCTCGAGCAGATTCTACTCAAGCTGTGTGGCATCAAATAGCCCTGTTTTTGCTGTTTGAACCAAGGATCTTGGTGTTTACCTCGTTGAAGGCGGGATAAACACCAGATTAAATGAGAAAGTTTGCGTTATATCACGATAAATGTGAGATAAATCACTCTAATTACTTTATAGTGCTCGGCTGAAATAAGAATGTAGGCTGTCTGCTTAAGGAACCCGTAACAATGTCATTTTCCTCTCAAGGTTTTGCTCCTGAATTAGTCAAAGCGTTGACTGAGTGTGGTTATGAAAAACTCACTCCAATTCAACAAAAAGCGATTCCAATGGCTCGTAAAGGCCATGATATTTTTGCTACTGCTCAAACCGGTACGGGTAAAACAGCGGCATTTTCATTGCCTGTTATCCAACACCTTTTGAACAGCGGTAAAAAGGCGTCTAGAGGAACGGCTCGCGGCCTTATTCTTGCTCCAACTCGTGAGCTTGCTGCGCAGATCGCTCAAAACATTAAAGACTACGTTAAATACACAGATCTAAGTGTTTCTGCGGTTTACGGTGGTAACAAGATGTCTTCACAAGTTCGTCAACTAGAACTGGGTGTGGATATTTTGGTTGCAACACCTGGCCGTTTAGAAGAGCACTTAGAAGCGGGTAACGTGTCTATTGCTAACCTAGAATTTCTAGTATTTGATGAAGCTGACCGTATCCTTGATATGGGCTTTATCAATGCCGTTCGTAAGATCATGTTGGATGTAGAAACATCACCGCAAATCATGATGTTCTCTGCAACGACTTCTACTCAGTTAAACCAACTGTCTGTTGATATTCTGCGTAAACCAAAACGTATTAGTGTTGAGCGCGAAAACTCAACGGCTGCTACTGTCGGCCACGTGGTTTACCCAGTGGATCAAGAGCGTAAAACAGAACTGCTTTCTGAGCTGATTGGTCGTAAAAACTGGCGCCAAGTGCTTGTTTTTGTTAACTACAAAGAAACAGCGAACGATGTAGTTAAAGAGCTTAAGCTAGACGGCATTAAAGCAGTATTGTGTCACGGTGATAAAGCGCAAAGTGCTCGTCGTCGTGCTCTAGACGATTTTAAAGAAGGTAAAGCGCGTGTAATGGTAGCAACCGACGTTGCGGCTCGTGGTCTTGATATCGAAGACTTACCACACGTAATTAACTACGACATGCCTTTCCTAGCAGAAGACTATGTTCACCGTATTGGCCGTACAGGTCGTGCAGGTAAGCAAGGTCACGCTGTCTCTTTCGTTAACCGCGAAGAAGAGCTGACTGTCGTTCAAGTTGAAAAACTGATTCAACAGCGCATTCGTCGTGTTGAACAACCGGGTTATGAACCGAAGAAACGTGATGCTTACATCGAGAAGCTGAACACTAAATCGGCTTACAAAAACCGTCAGGGTCGTAAGAACAACGCGAACGAAGAGCCACAAGATCAAGCAAGCGCTGAACGTCGTTTGACTATGATGAAGCGAATTAAAAACCGTCGTAAGTAATTACGGTTGGTGATTGAAAAGAGCCACTGTTATGTGGCTCTTTTTGTTTGTATTGATCGCAATATTGTTTATTGTCATTACTGCTTCGTTTCAACCTCGCTTCATTTCAAGCCCGATCAAGAAACAAGAACTAATAAATAAAAACAAGTCGATAAGGTAATAATATGGATAGCGCACTACTTTGGGCTTTTATTCCCACGTTTTTCTTCGTGTCAATCACGCCCGGTATGTGTATGACTTTGGCGTTGACACTTGGAATGAGTGTTGGATACAAGCGTACATTATGGATGATGATCGGTGAACTGGCTGGTGTCGCTGTGGTTTCTATTGCCGCGGTATTGGGTATCGCTTCGATCATGTTGAATTACCCATGGCTATTTACGGGCTTTAAATTTGTTGGTGCGGGTTACCTGTTTTATTTAGGCGTTCAGATGTGGCGTTCGAGAGGCAAACTGGCGATCAGTACTGACAACCAAACAACAAAAGTCAGCAATGATTGGGACTTGGTGGTTCAAGGTTTTGTCACTGCAATTGCGAACCCAAAAGGCTGGGCGTTTATGATTTCTTTGCTGCCTCCTTTTATTGACAGCAATAAAGACTTAGCACCGCAGTTGTTCATTCTCGTGTCAATCATTCTGGTTTCTGAGTTTGTTTGCATGACCTTATACGCGACAGGCGGAAAGAGCTTAAAGCATATGCTGGGCAAAGCCGACAATGTTAAGTTGATGAACCGCATTGCAGGTACGTTGATGATGGGCGTTGGTGTTTGGTTGTTCGTGAGCTAATTCTGGTTAGCCTACAACGAGCAGAGATCCCCGACTCAGTCGTTCCTCCTTCTCGAGGGTGACGCGTACGTGGGATGATGACGACTTAGGATTACGGTGAGTTTTGAAAATTCGGATTCTTACTTAAACCGAAGAATGCATAGAATATAAAAAGAGCGATAGGGCATTTGGCCTTATCGCTCTTTTTGATTTTACTTAGCTAGCGAACAGAGACTAGATAACAGAAATGTTTCTGATCTTAGCCTGCGTTGTATATTTAAACCGCGATTTCACCGCCGTCTTCTCGACGAATCACAACCGTAGATGCTCTTGGGCGGACTTTGCCTTGAGTTTGTGCGGTTGCATCTTCAGACGATGGCCAGTTTGCCGGGTGTTGAATGTTCACAAACAGTGACTTGAAATCTGGGCTGATGGTAAAGCCTGTTACTTCACATCCGTTTGGTCCCACAAAGAAACGCTTTAGCTGCGCTTGATTGTTTGCATCAATTACCGCGCTGTTGCCTTGGTCATCCGTTAATTGAGATGGAACCACTGCCAGCATTTGGTCATTGGTGTAGCCAGTGACTTCGTCTGCGCCATTATCTGTCTGAATCCATAAAATACCACGAGCATCAAACGCTAAGCCGTCAGGACTCGCGAACTGGTTCATGTCTGTTAGACCAGAGCGGTTAATAGACTTGTCTTCCACTGCTGGTGAACCAAATACGAAGATATCCCAATCGAACTCGCCTGCCGTTTTGCCTTCATCCCAACGGATAACATGACCGAACTTGTTGTCTACGCGAGGGTTTGCAGAGTTCGCTTCTTTACGCTTGTTGTTATTAGTCAGCGTTAGGTAAGCCGTACCTGTCATTGGGTCAACAGAGCACCATTCAGGGCGATCCATTGGCGTTGCACCAACAAGGTCGGCAGCGCCTGCTGTATTGATGATAAGCGCTGCTTGAGAGTCAAATGAATCACCTAGCTTACCGCCGTTTGTAGTCTTGCTGCCCAACGTTAGTGGTAGCCAAGTACCTGAACCGTCATCGTTGAACTTAGCCACATACAGCGTGCCTTTATCCATGTACTTGTCACCCGCACTTAGGCGATTACTCGGTTCTGCGTCACGCGGGTCCCATTTCTCTTCAGAAACAAATTTGTATAGGTATTCAAAGCGAGAATCGTGACCAGAGTAGAATACGATTGGCTCGCCTTCGGTCAACTTACCAAACGTACAGCCTTCGTGACGGAAACAACCCAGTGCAGAACGTTTCTTAGCGCGAGAGTTTGCTGTGTATGGGTCGATTTCAACAATGTAGCCGTGACCGTGTGCTTCGTTACGGTAATCGTCCATTGCTGACTCACCTGTTGGTGTTACGTCAAAGCGAGCAAATTCGTCTAGGCGTTCTTGTTTGTCACCAGAAAGCGTGTCCCAACCGTAACGTGTTTTGTCGGTAGCGATACCAATACGTTCTTGCGCTGGTGTTGTCTCGCCTTTGTTAACGAAATAACCCGGCCAGTTTTCTTCACACGTTAGGTAAGTGCCCCATGGTGTGTAGCCATTACCACAGTTGTTCAACGTGCCACGAGCTTGGCTGCCGTCTTGTGAGAACTTGGTTTTGGTAAATTCACTGTGTGCAACAGGACCAGACAGATCCATTACGGTCGCGCCTGTGTAGCGGCGGTTCAGAGGATCGTTATCGACCATCACCCATTGGTTGCCTTCAAGTTTTACACGAACCACACTCACGCCGTGTGCGTTGATCTCTTTACGTACTTCATCAAGGCTAGGGCGGTTGCCTTCATCGTATGTAGGACCATTAGCGTGCAGTGCTTTTTGGTCGATGTATTCGTGATTAATCACCAACAAACCGTCGTTGCTGTTGCCATTAAGCGGGAAGAAGTGCATGCCGTCGTGGTGCATGCCCAGTGAGTTTGCTTGATCTTGTGCGTTGTTGGTTCCATCTTTTAACCAAGCATTGCCTTGCTTGTTAAGTGGAGTACCCCAAGGAACCAATACTTGTGCTGTATAGCCTTTTGGCACAACGACACTGTCTGTCAGTGAGCCTTTAACCGATTCGAATGCAAGTGTAGCAGTGCTTTTTTGCGGTGCGCTAGATGATGCTGTCGCCGCGTGCGCTGTGCTGTGGCCTGCTAAACCAAAAGCACCAAACGCCGTCATTGCACTGATGCCTAAACCGCCTTTGAGAACATTTCTTCTTGAAAGGTTCGCATCTAAAACTTCTTCGAAGGGTTTGTTTTTGCTCTTATTAAAACGAGTGCTATCAAATGTTTCCTTGCTCATCTCGACTGCTTCCTATTGGCTGATTTTATTATTCGTTATTCATGACTTACCCACCTACTAACTAATTGGTTAATAAGTTGGGTCAATGTGTGACTAATCGTGAAGCAGTTAAGTGACAGATTTTTATAGATTTGATTAAGGTTTTGTTTCTGTAGCACGATTTTTGCCATTAACACCCTTGTGTAATACAAAACTCTTGGGGATTGATGTGGAACTGTGTATAAATGCTTTATCAAACGAAAAGAGAGGCAGTTATGAAATTAGATAAAATCGAAAACAAAAATCGTCGCCTACGCAAAAAGCTATACCTAGGTGAATTCGCGATTCTGGGTTTTGAAGTAAGCTGCAAGACATCGATTACTGATTTTGATCAATACGATGTGTTCATTGATGAGTTCATTGATTTCATCGACAGCATCGGTCTGTGCTTTGGTGGCGGCGGCCTTGAGCTGTTTGAAGGTTTCTTATGCTCAATTGAGCGCTACCGTTCAGTAACAGAAGCAGAACAACTGCAAGTTGCTCAATGGCTTGAAGCTCGTGCTGAAGTAAGCAAAGTGGAAGTTAGCGAACTGATTGACGCAAACTACGCGTTCTAATTTGATGTTGTGTTGTTAGCTCGATTGAAAGGCCAAATACGGCTTAGGAAAGAGTAACAACAGTACGCTAGAATAAAGGCCGAATCGTTAAATCGATTCGGCCTTTTTGCGTTTTATTCGTTCCATTTCTATTCTTTATCTTCTTTTCTATCCCTTCTGACGTAAATGATAAATTGATATTTTTCGATTAAATATTAGTACTTTATCGCTATTTTTATTTGCAGTAATAAGTTTGGATAAACTTGTGAGAGTTTTATGAGAATTCAATGAAGTTGCTGATAGATTTGATCGTCATTCTTAGAGTCAACAACACCACAGTTCGTTCTGGCAAAGGTAACGGTATATCGCTGTTATTCGTTTTGTTGGCAACGATAGGACTCGATAAAGGATGGAATCAAAATGAATAAACGTACTCAAATCAGCTTAGTGATCAGCTCGGCTATGTTGGCCTTCGGAGCGGCTCAAGTTCAGGCTGCTGAGCTTGAAGTCACTGTCACTAATGCAACGAAAGGGATCTACTTTACGCCTATCTTAGCGGCGGCTCATGACTCAAGCTTGTTCATGTTTAGAACGGGTGAAACGGCTTCTTCGGAACTAGAGTCCATGGCCGAAGGTGGCGATATTTCAGGTTTATCTGGTGTCATTGCCAACGCGGGAGGCGTGGTGGTTGAGAACCCAGCGGCCGGCATCCTCAATCCAGGCGTCGCAACTACGTTTGATATCAGTACTGGTGATTTAGAGTACCTATCATTGGGTGCAATGTTGCTGCCGACAAACGACGGCTTTGTTGGTCTAGATAGCTGGAAGATCCCAACTCAAGCGGGCACCTACAAAGCGACTCTAAATGGTTATGACGCAGGCACAGAAGCCAATGATGAGCTGGCGGGCAGTATGCCGAACCCTCCATTCATTACCTTTGGCGCTGGTGGCACAGGTGTAGAAACGGCAGTATCAAACGCTAAGGTTCATATTCATCCAGGTAACATTGGTGATGGTGATGCGGCGGGCGGCATCAGTGACCTCGATAGCAGTAGCCATCGATGGTTAAACCCTGTTGCAACTATCACCATTGTTGTGAAGTAAGGGGGATGTATGAAAGCTAGAATTCTATTTGTCGCTGCATCAGTAGCTGTGTTAGCGGGTTGTCCGGACGATGACGACGATTACTATCGCTATGATGTGAGTGTTACTAACCTCACCCCCAATCAACCAATGTCACCACTCGCGGTGTTGACTCACAATACGAATTTTGATCTGTTCGAAGTTGGGCAAAGTGCCTCTGTCGATCTGGAATACTTGGCGGAAGGGGGTAGTAATGCACAATTGCTTGCGCTCAGTGACAGTGACGCCAATGTTTATCAAGGCATCTCAGGCAATGGACTGATTCTTTCAGGTGAGCAAGACACGGTGTCGATTCGTGTCGACCCAAATCAAGAAGGGTATATCTCAGTTGCTTCCATGTTGGTGAACACCAATGATGCGTTTGTCGGCGAATCCGGATTATCGCTCAAGTCATTAGCGGTGGGTGATACCTTTACCATGAACATGAATGTTTGGGATTCGGGAACTGAGCTGAACGATGAGCTTGCTGCAACCATTCCGGGACCAGCAGGCGGTGGTGAAGGTTTTAATACCACACGAGACGACACCGATATAGTGAGTTTTCACTCTGGCGTAATCAGCCAAGATGATGGCCTTACGACTTCTACTTTAAGTGCAAATCATCGTTTCCTTAACCCCGGTGCAAGAATCACCATTACTCGAACTCAGTAACAGGTTGAAAGCACGATGAAAGAATTCCTGCTCTGTTCCGGTCAATTGAAAGGTGGGCGGACTCAGAATAGAGCAGGGATCATGAATAGTGCTGCGGTAAATTTGATGGCAAACATATTGTTGGTTGAAGACGATGATGACTTGGCTGAACTGGTGCAGATGCATCTTAAGTTCCAAGGGCATAACGTAATCAGAGCTAATGTGATTGAAAAGGCTCAGGCGCTCTATAAAGAGGGTCATTTCGATTTGATCGTACTGGATCGTGGCTTACCAGACGGTGACGGACTCGATTTCTGTCGAATGTTGCGTCAGCAAGAGGATTGGACGCCAGTACTCATGCTAACCGCAAGAGACGCTGAGTTAGATAAGGTGTCAGGCTTAGAAGCCGGTGTTGATGACTACATAACGAAACCTTTCAGCGTTCTCGAGTTTCAAGCAAGAGTGAGGAACGTGCTTCGCCGTTTAAGCCATGTCGAATCAGCGACTCAAGAGGTTGTGACAGCAGAATCGATTATGAATTTTGGTGTGCTTACTATTCAACCTGAACGCCATCAGGTGTCACTCAATAACCAAGACGTACCGCTGACTGCTACCGAGTTTACCTTACTTCATTTCTTAGCAACCCGTCCGGGACGTGTGTATAGCAAAGACGAGCTGCTCGATCATGTTTGGAATACTCATCACTCTGGCTATCACCATACCGTGTGTAGCACCGTCAACCGTCTAAGACCCAAGCTTGCGATGCCGAATAGTGATGATGATTTCATTAAAACCGTTTGGGGTGTTGGCTATAAGTTTGAGTCGAAAGCTTAGCCCTATGTGTCGCGTCCGAAGTTTACTAAAAGGCCAGTAAGACCTAAGAGCCATCGAGGAGAGAACATGAGTTTCAAATCGCGTTTAGTGTTGTTCACCAGTTTGTGGTTTCTGCTCGTGAGTGTGGTGATTGCTTACACCTATAATTGGCAAAAAGAGACCATAGAACAAAGAACTAAACAAAGCTTACATAAAGAGCTCGCGGTTCACATGCGCGATGATAATCCTTTGATGATTGGCACCGACTACAACCCGAAAGCACTCAAATCAATTTTCCACACCTTGATGTTGATAGGGCCAGATTTCGATATCTATTTCCTCGATAGTCAGGGCAAGATTACGACTCATGCTGCGCCAGAAGGCACTGTGTTAGCGAACCAGATAGACTTAGCACCCATTCAACAGTTTTTAAACGACGAGCCTTATCCCATTCTGGGGGAAGATCCGATCAATCCCGGGGCTCGTAAGGTGTTTTCCGTAGCAGCGATTGAAGAGCTAGGTTCGACCGTCGGGTATCTGTACGTTTTGATTGGCAGTAATCGTCACACCGTGATTGCCAATTCGCAGGTCGACACGCCATACATTGCGCTCGCGGGGCTCATGCTGATCTCTATCTTGGGTTTTGCAGTTGGGGCTTATCTATTGGTTAAACGTAGCCTGTTAAACCCAATAGAAGCAGTAACCAACAAGCTGCAACAACAAGCAGAGCAAGATTTTCGATTGGACCCGAACTTCATTCATCAAGTACCAGAATTGGTGCCGATTGCACGCTCGTATCAGTTGATGGCGAAGCACATTCAACAGCAATTTTTGCAACTTGAATATCAGTCGTCACATCGAAGACAAAGCTTATTACAGCTCAGTCATGATTTGAAAACGCCATTGTCGAGTGTATTGGGGTATCTAGAAACGTGGAGGATTCAAAACCCACATTCGGATCCACTCATAGATGTGGCATATCGCAATGGCAACAAGTTATCTGAACAGCTCCATTCGCTGTTAGATAGCGCCAAGAATGATAACCCGGTACCCACATATCAATACGCTTCAATCGATTTCAATGGGCTGATGAGCGAATGCTTAGAAACGATACAAAGCCAATATCGCCATAAAAATGTTGAGTTGAACATTAATATGCCTATTGGAATCAAGGCTGTGGGTGACAGTGATCTGCTTGAGAGGTTGATTTTGAATCTGTTAGATAATGCATTGAGGCATAGCCCAAGTGGCACTGTGGTGTCGTTAGATGTTGGTTTTGAAGCGGATTCCAAACGGGTGAAGGTGGTGATTCATAATGAGGTTGAACTGGAAGCGCCGAATGGTTCTTTGGGAATAGGAACCAAGATCGCGCAGTCGATACTGATGTTGCATCACAGTGTGCTAGAAACAACAAAGGCAGAGAACTCCTTTCAGCAAAGCTTTTACTTGCCTTCGGTATAGCTCTATCTGCCTTCGATTTAGCTTGATGTGTACTTACGTAGAAGTAACGTTAAGCGTCTTTTCTGTCTTCGTTACCTTCGTTCACTTTCGCGTAGAAGTGAAGCAGCTCAGTTAATTCTTTAACCCAGCCAAACGCATCTTTAGGTGCGTTCTTTAAGATCTTTTCTACTTTCTCACAGTGCACTTCGATTGCGATTGCTTCTTCAAGGTTGAAAGAAATTGAGTAGAAGTGCCAAAGCAGTAGGCGAGTCATTCGCTCGATGTTCTGTTGCGAGTTATCCGACTCTGAGAAGGCTAGGTTTACTTCACCAAGCGCGATAGCTGTCATTCGAAGCATTGCGTCAAATTTCGCTGATTGCATGCGTTCTTCGCTGGTGACTTCTTCTTGCTCGAACGTAAACAATTCCGTCATTGCATCTTCAGGTACAAGGCGATGAATCATTCTTAAACTAAATTCTTCTAGTTCATGGCGAGGCATGGTGATTAAGCAATTTAAGGTGTAGTCGCGTTGCATGGTGTTCTCTTGGATCTGCAAAAAGGTCGGACAGTTTAATGGAGAAGCGAGTTTAGAAAAAGCAGATTTTAGATAAGCCTGCGTTGGCAGGCTTATCTGTGTACTACAAGCCCTAAAATCGATGCTTAGGGGAACTGTATTTAGGTGTGAACGCAGTATCAGGCTTTGCTATGGCTTGGCGGTTGGTACTGCATCGACTGGTCGTTTCTCATGAATATGTTGCTCGCGACCAAACTGCCGATGCAAATAGAACCAAGGGCGAGCCAAGTCATCGCATCAGGAATCTCGTTGAATAGTGGGATCGCCAACAAGGTCGCCACTGCGGGTGTTGCACTGCCAAAAGCGGCAGAGCGTTCAGCCCCTAAGGTATTAACCGCATAAAGGTAAGTGAACGCAGCGATTAAACCCGCCCCAACGCCTTGCACTGTTGAATGAACGGCAAGCTCCGTGAAGGGCCAATTAGCGATTGGTGTGTCCATTAGGTGGCTTGGGAGGGTTCCAGTCAGGATTAGGACGAGTAAAAGCAAAGAAGAACAGAGAGAAATAAAACCGGCACTGACTAACGCATTAAGATTAGCGACACGGGCTGAGATGGTGAACATCGCCCACATTAAGCTTCCGCATAAAAACAACAAATGACCTTTGGTGTATTCGAAGTTGAAGCTGCTTAAGCTACTCCCTAAAAACAACAGTATGCCGAGCAAAACCAAACCTAAACCAACAACACGATGTCGGCTGAGTGGCTGCTTAAAAAAGAGTACCGCAATTCCTGTAACGAACAGAGGAAGCGTGCCCGGAACAAGAGCACTGCCATGAGATACCGGAACAAACTGCATGGCCGTTCCGGCAACAAGCAGATAAGGTAATCCGCTACCTACGAACATACCCGTTAGATACCGTTTAGGGACGACGGCAATTGCGCTGCGTGCTTTCCACATCAAAGGCAATAACACCAAAGCCGGTATGAGAAATCTTGTGAGAGCGATATCGGCAGGTGTTAAATCTGAATTTGCGCCGCCTTTAAGAGAAAGAAAAAAGCTCGCCCAAATGAGTAGGGTGACAGTAATAGATAAGTAGCCAAGATTCATAATATAGAAGGAGAGTGGGTGATGACTCATTATGGAACAGTTGGTGTGCCACAGGTTGGCAAGTTTTGGCTAAACTTGAACTATCGTTGATGATTTCTGCTAATATTCACCAAATAATTAACGGATTTAACTAATGTTTGGCATTTACTATGGATAGAATTGATAGGCATCTTCTCGAACTGCTACAAAAAGATGGCAGGTTAACCACGGCTGAACTTGCTGATGAAGTGGGTTTATCACCTTCGCCTTGTGCAAGACGAGTCAAAAGGCTAGAAGAAAAGGGCATTATTGACGGTTATCGTGTGAGCTTGTCACGAGAACAAGTCGGCATCGCAATGAGTGTGTTTGTTGAGGTGAGCCTAAACAACCACCAAGAAGTGTCGATAGATAAGTTTGAGGCGGCTGTTGTAGAGATGGAAGAGGTGATCAGTTGCCACGTTGTATCTGGGGCTTATGACTATTTGCTAGAAGTGGTTAGCCCGAACTTGATGGCCTACGAGGCATTTACAAGAAAACTTCAAAGGCTCTCTAACGTCAAAGATATTCATACCCACCTTGCGATAAGACAAGTAAAAGGCAATGCACCACTGCCAATTTATACCGATTAAGCCAAACTCTGAGCAGTAACACGAAGGCAGAATGAGCTGAAAACGAAATGGTTTACTCCTGAAGTAGAAGCGCGGTCAATATCAAAAATCATCCATTAAGTGTCAGGCTTCAGGCAATAAAAAACGGAGCACCTCGTGAAAGGTACTCCGTATATGATAGGTGCAAAACTTAGTGATACTTAAAGTTAGAGATTGAACAATCCCCAGTTTGTGCATTAATTCTGAATGAAAAAGCATGTGAATGATAATCCACGCCGTCATTCCAAATTGTCTCTCCAAATATCTTACATAGCTCTAGCTCACTTACTGAACCGAACTCTTCCATGTGTTTAGCTACAGATAAAAGTTTACCTCTTATCTCTGCAGTCCATTCCGTGTTACTCAAGCAGTTGAAAGCCATAGTCTTTTGCATATTACCTAGCCAAAATGTTTCTTGTTATTAAGTTATATGAAGATTCATGATAACAATTTTCTGGCGTTTGTAAATCTATTTTGTGATGAACATCTCACATACTCGCTTGCATTGGTCGGAAATTGAACTTCATTGTTGATAGATAGCACATTACTTTCACAACCTATTGATAAAGCTTTGATTAACGAGTTCTTAGAATATTATGAATGGGATTGAGCATATTTATCGGAAAAGTCCAGTCGAACGAGTGAGAGAATCTAATGGTGATTTCAGTTTGATGCATCGTTTGCTGGTTGGTTTATGTGGCGCGCTTCATCAATCATCGTCGCTTCTCTGCGGTATTTTGAAGACAGCTGACGGAATTTTTCACTGAGTGTATGGAGATCTCGGGAGAGTGATTGTGAGCTTTGTACGTGCACCTTTGCGCTTTCTGCCTGGCGCGGGAGTCTTGCTTTGGTGCAGTGTTTGGCGACGGCTTGCCATGAATACGCTAGAGAGTCAGCGCCTTCAAGTTCACTAGACACAACATACGCCTGTTGTAGCAAAACCTCGGAGACGTCATACGCGGTATTCATATGACTATTGAGCTGCACATTAAACCTTTCTTCGTACTTTGCCCAAAGCTCAATGATCTGCTTTTCATTAAAGTGTTTAGATAACAATGTCTGTGACTCATAGGTTGAAAGAACTTGGTTGAACTCTTTGGTGTACTGATTATAGCGACCTTCAAAAGAGAGCTGACGATCCAACAGTGTTTGCCAGTTTTCACGGTCACAATGATTCGCTAGAGCGACATTGGCACTAAAAGTTGCGCTTACAATGATAACTTTCCCCCAAAAACTCATGACTTTCCTCTACTTACCGTGCGCTCTATTGAGAGTATAGATGAGCAGCAGCATGAGTTGATGTACACTTGAGACATACCTATAACGGAAGAGCTGGTGGATTTGATGAAAAAAGCGCTGATCGCTTTACTTGTGTTGTTGATATTGGGCGGAGGGGGAGGAGCGGCATACTACTTCTTGGTCATGAATAAAGACCCAATCCCACAAGAGAAAACGGAAGAGCCGGCGTTAGAAGCTACCGAGCAATCTGAATCTGAGCTTGTACCCATCATGGATCTTCAGCCTGAACCCGAGCAGACGGAATTTTACGTTTTGGAGAGAAAGCTTGAAGTGGTCGAGCAACCTGAAATTGATGGCTTGATAACAGATTACCTCTATAAAGGGGAAAAGGTGGTGGTACTCGAGAAACAAGGCGAATGGGCACGTATCTCAGACTATATAGTCCTTAAAGAAGGCGGCCCACAGACGGCGGAATGGGTCTCTATGTCAGGCTTATCGAATGATGAAGTCATTATTTCGGAAAAAGAAAGCAAAGAGATATTGGATTCCTATTTGGTTAAGTCTGATGACCTCAAGATCCATCAAGAAAAATTCCGTAATTCGGTGGCTAAACTGATCTCTGAGGGGGAGTGTGCCCCAAGTGATTTTGAAGAATTAGGCGGATGGGTGAAATCTGTTAAGTACAGCAATCGAGATGTCTATTTTATTTATTGTGGTGGGTTGTCCCTTGAAAACAAAATTTATCTTGATGTAAATACAAATGAAATATTTACGAAGTAAGATCCCAAGCTCAATTTATTAATGCTATTTACTTAAGCCCACTCATAGATTGAGTGGGCTTTTTTGTCTATTCATAATGCTCATCGTCCCCATTTAGAACGTTAATTATATTGAGGCTCATATAGAATCATTAGTAACCATTTATTAATTTCTAATAATAGTTTTGTTATTATTCTCGTGATCAATCATTTCAAATTCCAACATTGCATTATTCTTGAAACAAGCTGAGAGATATAGATTTATCTCGTATTAACAAAGGCTTATCTGCTTGTTGATAAAAGTAAAATTAAATAAACCTTATTAATATCAGAGCTTTGCGTTAATTTACATGTTCGCAACATTTCATTAATTTTGGGATGCAAGTCTAGTTTTTAATCATAATACGAAAATATTTTATATTTG
>NZ_JBFRNU010000017.1:0-61361 GCF_041471145.1 Vibrio sp. 10N.261.54.A5
GTGTATTAGGCTCTTGTAAAGGATTGCATTTCTAGATTTGACATGTGATCCAAGACGTGTTTTGAAACTAAATTTCGTAAGTGACTAGAAAGTTAGTTCCCCATCAATATATATTTAGCGGCAGAAAATATAATGCAATACATGGTTACATTTTCGCAGGGTGCTAACATATAGGCTACGGGGGTGTGCCGTTAGAACCCAATATAATTATTTTATCTTTATCAGGAGCATAAACATGTTTAAGAACCTTTTTGCTAGCCTGCAGAAAGTTGGTAAGTCTCTGATGCTTCCAGTATCAGTTTTACCAGTTGCGGGTATTTTGCTAGGTGTCGGTGCAGCAGATCTTCCTTTCATTCCAGAAATCGTTTCAAACTTAATGGAACAAGCTGGTGGTTCAGTATTCGGTCAAATGGCACTACTGTTCGCAGTAGGTGTTGCACTTGGCTTTACTAACAACGATGGTGTAGCGGGTCTAGCTGCTATCGTTGGTTACGGCATCATGACTGCTACACTTGGCGTAATGGCTGGTGTAATGGGCGTTGATAAAATCGATACTGGTGTACTAGGTGGTATCCTAGTCGGTGGTGTTGCTGCTTGGGCATTCAACCGTTTCTTCCGTATTCAACTACCAGAGTACCTTGGCTTCTTCGCTGGTAAGCGTGCTGTGCCAATCATCACAGGTTTCTCTGCGATTGGTCTAGCAATCCTACTATCTGTAGTATGGCCACCAGTTGGCGGCGCTATCTCTGCGTTCTCTGATTGGGCTGCTCACCAAAACCCACAAGTGGCGTTTGGTATCTACGGTATCGTTGAGCGTTCTCTAATTCCATTTGGTCTTCACCACGTTTGGAACGTACCTTTCTTCTTTGAAGCTGGTACTTGTGTAAACGCTGCTGGCGAAACTCAAAACGGTGTTCTTACTTGTTACCTAGTTGCTGATGACGCATCTCGTGCAGCGGGCAATGGCTTCGGTCAGCTAGCTGGTGGTTACATGTTCAAGATGTTCGGTCTACCTGCTGCTGCAATCGCGATTGCACACTCAGCTAAGCCTGAAAACCGCGCTAAAGTAATGGGCATCATGGCTTCTGCTGCGTTGACTTCATTCCTAACGGGTATCACTGAACCAATCGAATTCTCTTTCCTATTCGTTGCTCCAGTACTGTACGCAATCCACGCTCTACTAGCTGGTTCTGCATACGTTCTTGCGAACACTCTAGGTTTTGTACACGGTACATCTTTCTCACACGGTCTAATCGACTTCCTAGTTCTATCTGGCAACGCGTCTAAGATGGGCCTAATGGTTGTATGTGGTATTGCTTACGCTGCAATTTACTACATCGTATTCCGCACTGTGATTAAAGCTCTAGACCTTAAAACTCCAGGCCGTGAAGACGAGACTGAAGAAGAGTCAGTTGCGACTGGTTCTGAACTTGCTGGTGAGCTAGTTGCTGCATTCGGTGGTAAAGCGAACATCACTGGTCTTGACGCTTGTATTACTCGTCTACGTGTTGCAGTAGCTGATACAGCTCTTGTTGACCAAGACAAGCTGAAGAAACTAGGCGCTGCAGGTGTTGTAGTAGTAGCGGGTGGCGTACAAGCTATCTTCGGTACTAAGTCTGACAACCTTAAGACAGACATGGATGAGTGGATCCGTAACAACGGTTAATTCTCTGATTCAATAAATTGAAAGGAGGCCGAAAGGCCTCCTTTTTTGTTTTCTGCTCTATGAAAGATCTATTGTGCTTAATCTCCATTAACTCAGATACTTATCATTCAACTCGATCAGTTGATGGTTGCTCTTAAATTTTTCGTGTCTTTTATCTTTTACCCAGCGATGACACCTTTTGCTGAGATTCCAGTAGACTTCCGTTTTTTAAATACAGTCTGAGAATATTATGAAACATCGTTACTTGATCGGCCTTATGTGCTGCAGCGGAGCCTCGTTTGCTCAAGCTTCTGAAGCTCCAGCTTTGGAAGTTGGACTCGCCATTGACCAAGACCTGAGTGTCGTTGTGGAATTTGATCAGAAATACCGTGCTACGATTGGCAATGACGGCGCTGCCTTTGATTACATTTTGAAGCGTGGTCAGTTCGAGACTGAAGCTCCGTTGAGCTGGTACGTCGGTGCTGGTGCTTGGGCTGAATGGAATGACGACTTTGGCTTACGCTTGCCGTTAGGCGTGAAAGTGAATTTCTACGAAGGTTGGAATGCTTACGCTCAAGTTCACCCTGAACTCGATATGTATAAAGGTGTTGAGTTGCAAGTGGGCGGCGCTTTAGGTGTTACCTATAAGTTCTAACCTGAACTAAAACCGTTTTAATAATGAAAAAACCAGCATTTAGCTGGTTTTTTAGTTTGGGCCGATCTTATATTTTTGCTTCATTGAGCCGCTTAGAAAGTAAAACTCAGTCCGACATTGGCTTGGAATTGGTTCATCCAGTCGGTATCAAAGCGAATGATGCACTCTTGCCCGTTATTTGGGATATTACAAACACCGGAGGTATCGTTGTCGACAACCGTGCCTAACCAACGTACTTGTGTGTTCAACGCTAGTCGGTCACTAAATTTGTACTCTAAGCCACCAAAGATAGAAGTTGAGAATCCATACTTATCTTTTGCCCAGTCTACATCGACGTAAGAAGCACCCAGGCCTAGCCCTAGATAACCCGACAACACAGGCGAAGCAGGGTAGTAGATGCTGCTTTGAAGGTGCAGGTATTGGATGGAGGAGCTTAGGTTAAGCGTTTCTAATTCCGAGCTCTGATTGGAGTAGAAGAAGCCGATGCGTCCTTTTTCAAGTGGCGTTTCAATGGCAAAGGTGTAATTTTCAGAGCCTTTCATGTCATAGGTTTTACCGTCCTGGTCTTCGACACTGCCACCGCCGGTATAACCTACCATAGGTGTAATGATGATCTCCGGCGAAGCATACGCGCTTGAAACGGAGAGAAGCGTAATCAGTGCCATCATATTTGCTTTGTTATTCATGAGTATATCCTTATCCATACACTTACTAATTGTGATGGTTACATCAATATTGTGCGACTAATTTCGACGATTCTTGAAGATACTTCACACACCTGATAGTACTTAAATAGAGACTCGACAAATTAATAATAAACCAGAGGTGTCTATGGACCATAATCTGAAAAATGCCCTACAAATTACCGTGTTTATCTACATGATCATTCTTTCATTTGGCTTTATTGCGATTGGTAGTTAATACCATCTATTGCGAGGCTGAGTTTTGATACTCAGGGAATAATGAATAGTGGGATTATAACCAATATTGATACAGCAATAGACTTGGATTATTACGCTAAGTTTATTGCTGGAAAAACAGCACTGGTCGCTCAAGGTGGCGGACAGAGAAGTATTTTTACTTCTGGAGTGCTGGATGCCTTTCTTCTCTCAAATTTTGACCCCTTCGACGAATTTTTTGGTACCTCAGCAGGTGCTCTCAACTTATGTGCTTATCTGTGCCGTGATAAAGGCCTTGGACGTTCTTTTGTTCTCGACCTCACAACCTCACCAGAGTTCTTCAATCTCTTTTCCTATATACGACACAGAAAGAACCTAGGATTAGAATGGGCGCTAGAACAAATCATGGCTTACCCATATAAGCTCGATCTGGATTTAGGGCGACAAACGCTAGGCGATCGCCACTTCTATGCGGCTGTAACGGATTCCAAAGACTTACGAGACCACTACTTCCCATTATTGGGCGAAGATTGGTACAAGGTGATGATTGCGACCTGTGCTATTCCTCGCTTGTACAATGACGAAGTCTTTATTGGTGACAGTGCTTATGTGGACGGTGGTGTATCGGCGTGTATCCCAGTTCAGGAAGCGTGGCGAAGACAAGCTCGTTCTATTGTGGTGATTCGTACTGAGCCAGTGGTGGAGGAAGGTAATACCCATTTGGTTGAAGCACCAGTTAAGGGATCTTCAGTCAAAGCGCCTAAACCTATATCTGCAGAAGAACTGGAGTGGTTCCGCGAATCTTTCGACAGTGTTCAAGGCCATTGGCAACAGAAAGTGGAACAGTGGAAAACCGACTGGACCTCTTTCTTCCAACAACAAATTATGCGCTCAAAAGAGCAGAAGCGTGACCGTGGGCATTTAGACCTGCTGAACGGTGGTCGCTGGCTATTTGGTGCAGATGATATTTATCGCTTAAGTCATTTAATCGGAGATAAGTTTGATTCAGGGTTGGCTGACATGCTGATGGTGCATTATCAGACCTACTCATTGACTCAGGATTTTTTGAATTCGCCACCAGACGACGCGTTTGTGGTTCAGATAGCACCTAGTCAAACGCTTAAATCGAGCTCATTAATGAGTCATAAAGATGATTTACTGCATGATTACGAATTGGGTTTAGAAGCCGGTTACCGATTTGTGGAGACCTATACCTCAACGGAAAACGCTCGCAACTCGCATATGCCACAGTTAGCCACCATTGCTGCGGGTAACTAATTCCCGAAGTTGATGAGCTAGCATGCTGTGAGCTCGTTATGCTGTTTAAGCAGATTGTAGTGAGTCGTGTTCTGAAATGAAAAAGGGTTATTGAACTTGGTTCGATAACCCTTTTAAGTTTTTGAGATTAGGCGAATCGTTTCGCCTTAAGGTCAAATATCAGGTGACAGGCAAGATTCTCATACAGTTGGTTGACCCTGCTACATCCATAATGTCGCCTTGAGTGACGATCACTAGGTCACCAAACTTAAGGTGTCCTTTCTCTTTCAAGCAAGTGAGTGTAGATAGTGCAATGTCAAAGCTGTCTTCGGCTTCTGTCTCGAAGTAGATAGGTGTCACACCTCTGTATAAGGTACAGCGATTAAGCGTTCCTTCGTTACGAGACAGCGCGTAGATCGGCATGTCGGCACTCAGGCGAGACATCATCAGTGCGGTGCGGCCTGACTCGGTGAGAGTGACAACGCCTTTAATGCCTTCCATATGGTTTGCAGAGTAGATGGTCGCCATCGAAACGGTTTCTTCGGCAGTAACAAAGGTGCGGTCAATACGGTAATTGGATTGGTTATTAATGCCTGCCATTTTTTCTGCACCAATACAGACTTCAGCCATCGATTTTACGGTCTCGACTGGGTAGTCACCAGCTGCAGTTTCACCAGACAGCATCACAGCATCGGTGCCATCGAGTACGGCGTTGGCAACATCCATAACTTCGGCACGGGTTGGCATTGGCGCAGAAATCATTGATTCCATCATCTGAGTTGCGGTGATGACAGTTCGGTTAAGCGCTCTGGCACGGCGTATAAGCTGTTTTTGTACTCCGACTAACTCAGGGTCGCCAATTTCCACTCCGAGGTCACCACGAGCCACCATGACCACATCTGAGGCCATTATGATGTCATCCATGTTCTCAACTGTAGCTACTGTCTCTGCTCGCTCCACTTTTGCGACGAGGTGAGCTTCTAAGCCGGCTTCTCGTGCAAGCTGACGAGCATAGTGCATGTCTTCACCATTACGAGGGAAAGACACCGCTAGGTAATCCACTTTGATTTGTGCGGCGGTGACGATGTCGCGCTTGTCTTTTTCTGTTAGCGCTTCTGCGGAAAGGCCACCCCCTTTTTTGTTGATGCCTTTGTTATTTGAGAGTGGGCCGCCAATGATGACTTCGGTATGAACGCGACAGCCTTCCACTTTGGTTACTTTGAGTTGAACACGACCATCGTCAAGCAACAGTATATCGCCGGCGGATACGTCGTTAGGCAGTTCTTTGTAATCAAGGCCAACGGCTTCTTGATTGCCTTCACCTAAACCTAGGCTGCTATCGAGAGTGAACAGGTCGCCTACGGCAAGTTGGATTTTGCCATCTTTGAATGTCGACACACGAATCTTGGGACCTTGTAAGTCTCCGAGAATGGCGATTTGAGTACCGTGTCTTTTTGCTATTGCTCTGACTTTTTCTGCGCGTTGTATATGGTCGTCGCTGGTGCCGTGAGAGAAGTTCATACGAACAATATTGGCACCGGCTTTGATGATCTCTTCAAGCACGTTACCTTTATCAGTAGAAGGGCCTAGCGTTGTGACGATTTTCGTTTTTCTTAATTCGGCTGTCATGAATACTCCTAGAGTGAGGCCAAGTAATCTTTTAAAAGACTGAATTAAGTATATGCATTAATTGATAATTTATTGGGAGCTAGGAGGATATTTCTTGATTTGCCTTTAATTATTGAATTCAGGGCTCAAATGCGATGTTTTATTCTGAAAATTAAGTCGCAAATTATCGATGTGGGTGTTAATTTTCCTCGAACTATTTGACTCGATACACAAAGATTCATGTATATACGTGATACTGGTCACGGCGATATACCAAGTGACTTCACAATTACTTCGCAAAGTAAAAAAATTACCTCGTTGATGATTTCTGGAGCGTAAAATGTACATGGCTCAACCGGGCCATATTGATCATATCAAACAGGTCAATGCTGGTCGTGTATATAAACTAATTGACCTTAAAGGTCCTATTTCTCGTATCGATCTGTCCAAGCAAAGTGAGTTGGCTCCGGCGAGTATTACTAAAATTACCCGTGAACTCATTGAAGCTCACCTTATTCACGAAACGACGGTTCAAGAAGCCACGACTCGTGGGCGTCCTGCTGTCGGTCTGCAAACCAATAACGAAGGTTGGCAATTTTTGTCGATGCGCCTTGGTCGCGGATACTTGACGATCGCGCTCCATGAATTGGGCGGCGACGTGCTTATCGATACCAAGATTGATATCCATGAACGTGATCAAGACGATGTGCTTGCGCGTCTTCTCCATGAAATCGATGAGTTCTTCCAAACCTATGCCGAGCAACTCGACAGGGTGACGAGTATCGCTATCACACTGCCAGGTCTGGTGAATTCAGAGCAAGGTATTGTGTTGCAGATGCCGCACTATAACGTTGAAAACTTAGCGTTGGGGCCGGAGATCTACAAAGAAACCGGTTTGCCAGTTTTTATTGCCAATGATACCCGAGCGTGGGCATTAGCAGAAAAGCTGTTTGGTAACTCACAAGACAACGACAACTCTGTTCTTATCTCGATTCACCACGGTTTAGGTGCCGGGATCATTCTTGATGGTCGCGTTCTGCAAGGACGTCACGGTAACATCGGTGAGTTGGGGCATATCCAGATCGACAAGGAAGGCAAGCTTTGCCACTGTGGTAATCGAGGCTGTTTAGAAACAGTGGCGAGTTCTCAGGCAATCCGTGAGCAAGTCAAAGAGCGATTGGTAAATGGTGAAGAATCAACGCTAACGGTGTTTGAAGACGTCACTATTGAACAGATCTGTGCTGCCGCTGCTAATGGGGATCCGCTGGCTGTCGAAGTGATTGAACAGTTAGGCCGTTATCTAGGTTCTGCGATTGCGATTGTGATTAACCTGTTCAACCCAGAGAAAATCTTGGTGGGTGGTGTTATCAATCAGGCGAAGAGCGTGTTATACCCGGCGATTCAAAAGTGTATCGAAGAGCAGAGTCTATCGGTTTACCATAAAGACTTAGAGCTGGTGGAATCTCGTTTTTATAAGCAGGCAACCATGCCAGGTGCTGCGCTCATCAAGCAGGCCTTATACGATGGCCAACTGTTAATGAAAGTTATTGAAGGTTAACCCCTTTTTCTCGTCTTGTAGCCTTACCTTGAACCTTTCCATGTACTTAAGCTTTGTATAACATCATTTGTTGTACTTAGTTTAAGCATTCTGTGCATTGGCGCTTTGCTTTAACCTATTGAAGTAGGCTATTGTAGCCACAGTTATTATTTGTCACTAAGGTGTTGTATGTCTGGCGTTTTAAATTCGGTTGATCAGAGAACCAAACTGGTCGGTGAAAACCGTCTGGAACTCTTGTTATTCAGCTTAAATAGTCGTCAACTATTTGCGATTAACGTATTTAAAGTGAAAGAAGTCCTCAAAGTGCCAGTACTCACTCGCTTACCGGGCTCTCATCATCATATTACGGGTGTTGCGTCTTTACGTGGTGAATCGGTGCCTGTTATCGATTTACGCAGTGCCATTGGCTTTCCGCCATCTCGTGCGGAGTCTCAAGAGAGCAACCTGATTATTACGGAATACAACCGAACCGTACAAGGTTTCTTGGTTGGGCAAGTTCGTAATATCGTGAACACGACATGGACAGAAATCCAGCCGCCGCCAAAGACAACAGGCCGTGCAAACTACCTAACCGCTATTACGCATATTCAAGAAGAAGAGCAGCACAAGATCGTCGAGATCATCGATGTTGAGAAAGTGTTGGCTGAGATCATTGATTACGATGTCTCGATCTCTGAAGGCGTTTTAGATGAACAATTAGCTCAGGAGATGATAGGACGCAATGTGCTTATCGTTGATGACTCTTCAACAGCGCGTAACCAGATCAAAGGCACCTTGTCGCAGTTGGGTTTGAACATTATTGAGTGTTGTGATGGCTTAGAAGCACTGACCTTACTTAAGGGCTGGTGTGATGAAGGCAAAGACATCAATCAAGAAATATTGTTGATGATCACCGATGCTGAAATGCCTGAAATGGACGGCTACAAGCTGACACACGAAGTACGTACTGACCCAAGAATGCATGACCTATTCATCACGCTAAATACTTCATTAAGTGGAAGTTTTAATGAAGCTATGGTTGAGAAAGTAGGGTGTAACCGCTTTATTTCTAAGTTCCAGCCAGACCTCTTGGTTGAAGTGACTCAAGAGCGAATGCGTCAGATTTTATAATTAATGCTGCTGTACGGTTTGTTTTGAGTGACCTTATAGAAAACGCTTGCTAATATTCACGCAGCATATTTTTCTTAACGAAATATGCTCAACTACTAGCGTAATTTTTCACACACAATCTAAGGTAGTTCCTCTTAATGATATGGTTAACGTCTAAAGTCGTCATGACTTTGAGCTTATTACTGTATAGGGAATTTAAGAAAAGACGTACGGAAGCTGAAGTTGAGTCATAACTCAACAACTGGAATTGAAGGGAAGCGGATGCTTCCCTTTTTCGTTTTTCTTTCTCTCTTTTCTTTAGCCAATGATCGATTGAGAACAGTTGGTACTTCGCTAATGAAAATCCCGAGATTTGGTTTTCAAGCCAACAATTTCATCGGTAATATCGATAAGTTTTCCCGCGATAACATGCACGACTTCACCTTCTTTTTCTAATATCCCTTGTACTTTTAACGCCTTGGCTGTGAGATAAGCTTGCTGTTGAGCGCGTGCGGTTGCTCCCCATACCACGACATTAATATTGCCAGTGCTATCTTCCAGCGTAACAAAGGTGACACCTGCCGCGGTGCCGGGAGATTGTTTACCTGTGACTAATCCGACAACGGTGACCATAGATTTGTGTCTTTGCTGTATTAAATCTTTCATGTGTGTGAATCGACCTAATCGTCCTGCTTCTTCGAGCAAAGTGATGGGGTGCTTGTTCAATGAAATTCCGACACTGGTGAAGTCTTCGAGTAGATCTTGCATCTCATTGGGCTTGTGCAGTACATGTTCGTCATGTCCTGCCTCAGCATCGTCATAGGCTTGGCTAAACAGAGGTAAATCCGACGCCGAGTCCATGATCGCCCAGCGAGTCTGGAAGCGGTCTCCAGAAACGTTATGTAGCGCATTGGCCGATGCCAGTAGCTCGATATCTTTCTTATTCATCGATAACTGTTTCACCTGACTAGGGTGGCGATAACCGGATGGTGGACGATTGGCGAGCACGCTTTGAATTCCATGCTCGCTGAATCCTTTGATTTGTCGCAGCCCTAAGCGAATCGCTAGACCATTCTGATGAGGGGCAACCGTGTGGTCGTTTTGAGAAGCGTTCACACATACCGGAAGTATCACCACATTGTGTCGTTGTGCGTCTTGTACTAACTGTGAAGGGCTATAAAACCCCATGGGTTGGCTATTCAACAGAGAAGCGTAGAAACATTCAGGGTAGTAGCACTTCAACCAAGCTGAGCAATACGCTAACACCGCAAACGAAGCCGAGTGGCTTTCAGGAAAACCGTACTCGCCAAAGCCGCATATCTGTTTAAAGATCTGCTCAGCAAACTCTGTCTCATAGTCGCGCTTTTGCATTCCCTCGATAAGTTTGTTTTTAAACTTAAAGACGTTGCCATTTTTCTTCCAAGCGGCCATTGCCCGTCTGAGTTGATCTGCTTCTCCGCCTGTGAACCCTGCAGCCACCATAGCGAGTTTAATCACTTGCTCTTGGAAGATAGGTACACCTAAGGTGCGTGACAGTACCGACTCCACATCTTTAGATGGATAACTGATTGGCTCAATGCCATCTCGACGCTTGAGAAATGGATGCACCATATCGCCCTGAATAGGACCTGGACGTACGATAGCGATTTGAATCACCAAGTCGTAATAAGTTTTCGGTTTAAGCCTTGGCAGCATGCTCATTTGCGCGCGAGACTCAATTTGGAATATCCCGACCGTGTCTGCTCGCTGAATCATGCCGTAAACCTGAGGATCGTCCTTAAGGCGAGTGAGCTCAGCAATGGTCAGTGATCGCCCGTGAATACGTTTGATCAGGTCGAAACATTTACGAATCGCAGAGAGCATACCCAACGCGAGCACATCAACTTTCAGCAGCCCCAAGGTTTCTAGATCGTCCTTATCCCATTGGATAATGGTTCGATCGTGCATTGCGGCATTCTCGACGGGAACCAGTTCATACAAAGGCCCTGAAGATATGACAAAGCCACCAACGTGTTGAGATAGGTGACGTGGAAAGCCGATGATCTCATTCACCAAGTGGATAAACTGTTGCCCCTTCAAAGAATCAGGTTGTAGACCCAATTGAGTGAGCTGAGCCTGCCAACCTAGGCTTTTGTCCCTACGGTTGGTGTTCTTGATGAAGTAGTCGAGCTGGGTTTCTTGTAGCCCTAATGCTTTACCGACATCTCTTACCGCACTTTTAAAGCGATAAGAGATGACCGTTGCGGCAAGTGCAGCCCTTTCTCTACCGTATTTTTGATAGATGTATTGAATAACTTCTTCACGGCGTTCGTGTTCAAAATCGACATCAATATCGGGCGGCTCATCGCGCTCTTTACTGATGAAACGTTCAAATAGCACTGAAATCTGCCTTGGGTCGACTGAGGTGATTTCTAAGCAATAACACACCACGGAATTGGCAGCTGAACCTCGACCTTGGTAAAGAATGCCTTGGCTTTTAGCAAACATCACGATGTCGTGAATGGTGAGAAAAAAGAAAGGGTAGTCAAGCTCGTCAATTAATCCCAATTCTTTATCTATGATTTGTTGGATGTCGTCAGGTACACCTTGTGGGAAGCGAGTTCGTTTTCCCTTTTCGACCAACATGCGCAGATAACTCATGGGTGTCTCACTTTGAGGAATCAGTTCACTGGGATATTCGTATCGTAAGCTATCTAAATCAAATTCACACAACTCAGCGATGCGGTTGCTCTCTTCTAGCCACTCCGCTTTGAAGATATGAGAGAGCTTATTGATACTCCGTAAACAACGTTCTGCATTAGCGAGTAAGTGACTGCCCACTTCGGTAATGGGTTTTTGATATTTAATCGCAGTGAGTGAGTGCTGCAAGGGTAAGCGATTCGCATTGTGCATCAACACACCACCACAAGCTGTAATCGGCAGTTGGTGATGTTGTGACAGCTCAACGCAGTAATCTGTGTACTGCTGGTCGGTTTGCTTTAGGTGTCTTTGTAAGCCGATCCACAACCGACCTGAATGATGCTGGGAGAGCCATTGCCCCCAGTGTGCGTCTTCATTTTTCTGTTGAGGAAGCCAAAGAATAAAGCAGTGCTTAGCCGACATGATATCCCACTCAGAGAGCTGATAATGTCCCTTGCTGCTACGACGTCTCGCGTTGGTAATAATACGGCACAGCTCGGCGTAGGCTTGTCTGTTTGGGCATATCAAGACCACTTGGCACTCTTCATTTAGCCAAAACATGCTCCCGACAATTTGCTTGAGTGATAGTTTATGTTGCTTGATCGCAGAGTGAACCTTAACGATGCCCGCGACTGAGCACTCATCAGTAACCGCGAGTGCTTTGTAACGCAAGAAATCGGCCTGTAAAACAAGCTCCTCTGCGTGTGAGGCTCCCTCAAGGAAGGAGTAATTGCTTTGGCAAAATAGCTCTGAGTATTGCTGAGACATAACGTAATCTCACTTAACCATTGCGAGTGAACATGATTGAAAAGGGACGCTGAAATTGAATAAGTAGAACGGAGGAGCTAACAAAGTTTCTTGCTGACTTACGTTCTTACCGACTAGCTAAATAAGCCGTGCAAAAACCACTGTTTATCTGGCGTTCTAAATATCCAGAGCCACCGACCGTTTTCGCTGTGAGCAATAAAGTAGTCACGAATGACCTTCTCTCCGTCCCACCAGCCAGACACAATGCGCTCTGGGCCTTGAGATAAGGTGACGCTTTCGGTTAAGGCTTCGGGCTCTGGCAGTAAAATACTGGGCCTGAGCCGCTGTTGAACGACGCTGAGAGCTATGGTTTGTTGCTCGCTCTCTGGGGGTGTTTGCCTTTTTGTCACAGACTTACTCAGTGTTGGGAGCGAATACTGATTGGCCTTTTCTGGCCTTGGGTCGTGCTGTATTTTTGGTGTTTGAATACAGGCTTGTCCAAGCTTTGCTTGCAGTAGTGAGAGCAAATCTAACGCGGCAAGTGTTCCGGTATTACCATCAAAAAGATCATGGTAGGCCATTTGGGGTTCTCCATGACGAACCAAGCTGAGGGTCAGTCCTTGAACCGGTGCGGTGAGCTTGAGTGACTCTAAGGTGAGATGAGTAAGGTTCGCCCATTTTTCAGCAAGGTAATCACCTTGTGCCGAATAAAAAGAGACAGGGTGATCGTCTTTATCTCTTAGGTGTAAAGTCAGAGTTAACTCGAAAGCCACTCGATCGCGTAGCTTCAAAAAACATTCGAGTTGATTCAGTAATTTCAGCAACGGCTTTTCGATAAATAGGATGTTTTCAATATCAAACAATAGCTCCAAATATTGCTGGAAATTCTCTGGTGGATGATAGAAATCAATCGGGTGCTTGAACTGGCCGTTAAGGCGACCGACATAATTCACCAAGTCGATATCAAAGCGGCGTGCGACCTCTTGCAAAGGCAGCTTTAATAAGTCTTCAACGGTATTGATACCGACACGGTTCAGGCGTTCCACTTGCTTGGTCGGTAGCTCACTGGAAATTAATGCTTGTTGATTGACCCAAGTTTTCATCTGCTCAATATTGTTTGTTGCTTGGTTGATCGCTTGCTTACCCAAAAGGATCGCAGAAAGCGGCGAATAACCCGTAGCGAAGCTGAACTGGATATTGAGCGTTTCTAAGTGGCTTTTGAGCTCATGCCAGTAGTTATCTAGCCCGTCGTAAAGTGACAGCATGTTAGAGGCTTTAATCAACAAACCATTAGGTGGCAATAACGCCATGTCGGAAGTGACCAGATACGCCCATTGAGCGATCTCTTTAAGCTTACTTTTCTCCAGTTCAATACTGTAAGGGTGGACGTGTAAGTTGTGGCACAAAGCTGCTGCAGACCCTAAGCCCATACCAAGCGAAATTCCCGATTGCAGCGCAGCTGGGTTTGCTTGCAGTACATGGTGATCTTTTTCATCCACGATGATAATAGGTTGTTCGCGTGAGTCTTCGCTCGAACCCAATTCATTAGAGTTAAACAAGGTATCCAACTGCAGAGATGGAAAGTGCAGATAAAGCCACAACATACGTTAGCCTTGCTTCGCAATAGGAAAAGCCAGCACAGTGTTACCAGACAAAGCGCGGTCTGAATTGTCTTCATAAACGACTTTCTCTGTGAGTAACGGCCAGTAGTGTGTCATGTCTAGAATAAAGCTGCCATACGACCAGCTGCCTTTTCTCTTAGTCACTTCAACCTTTAATCCCTGCGCGTGAGAAGAGAGTTTCATGCTTAAGGAAACGGGCAGGGATAATTGATTATGGCTGGTGGCTTTAAAGTGAAACTGCAGGCACTTACCGGTTTCACTGGCTGCTTGTAGGCGCTTTGTTTGGTGTATTTCTAGATCGGCTCCCCATAGCAATACAGAGTGACAAGCGCCGCTTTTGAGGCACTGCTCAGCTGCCCACAACGCATCGAGATCGCGTTGAGGCTGGATAACGAGAATGTTTTCTAATTCAATGCCTTGGCTGTTAAAAAACTCAGCACAGATCTTCCCTGGCGGGTTAATGAATATGGCCAGTTTTTGCGAGTTTTGTTGAGATAAATAGGGCGTCAGTAGGCGAAGCTCGCCGATCCCTTGTTGTGATTCAACTTCAATAACGCCGTGCGTCGGGAAGCCGCCATCAAGCTGTTTATCCAGTTGAGGATAGCCTGTTGAAGTGGTGCTTCCTTGCGTTGTTGATTGTAACCCTTTCCAGATTAGCTGGCGGTCTTGTAAGTTTTTTATTAGTTCATGCATAATTAAATACCTGTATATTTATACAGTATATTTAACAATGGAAAAGATGCAAAGCAAAATGACGAAAATTAGGGGAATAATACCAATCACAGTAAGTAAGTGATCATAAATAGCGCAGGAAAAATGCTTGAGAACAAGGCAGAAATTTTCGATAAGTAGTTATTCTACAATCAAAATTTCTAACGCCGTTATCGAGTGTTTTAACAAGCTAGGATGACCAGTTATTTACTACGATTGGTATCAGTGTTAGTTGATTGATTTAGATACAAAAAAAGCCGCTATGGAAGCGACTTTTTACTATTGGTCAATGATATCAGTTACTTAGGTTGAGCATCGATACATTGGCCATTAATGTCTGTCACACTTGGGTTCATTAAGTGTAGGTACAGTGGGATGATGTCGAGTGGCGTTTTCAGCTTGTTCGCATCTTCACCTGGGTACGCTTTTGCACGCATACGTGTTTGAGTACCACCTGGGTTGATCGCATTAACACGGATGTTTGTGTCTTCAAGCTCATCCGCTAAGATCTGCATCATCCCTTCGGTAGCAAACTTAGAAATCGCGTAAGTGCCCCAGAATGCACGGCCAGAGTGACCAACGGTAGAAGAGGTGAATACGATACGACCTGCTTCTGCTTTTTTAAGTGCAGGTAGCAGAGCTTGAGTCATCAAGAACTCAGACTTCACATTGATCTGCATAACATCATCAAAGGTTTCTTCATCAATCTGCTCAAACGGGCTCAGAGTGCCAAGAACGCCAGCATTATGAAGTAGGCCGTCTAAACGACCGAACTGTGATTGAATGGTTTCAGCCATATCAACGTAGTTCTGCTTTGTCGCACCTTTTAAATCCAATGGGATAATTGCAGGCTGCGGGTAACCAGCGCTTTCGATTTCATCGTAAATGAATTCTAGGTTTTTAACATTGCGGCCTAACAGAATGACAGTTGCGCCATGTTGAGCGAAGCTTAGTGCAGCTTGGCGACCAATGCCAGCACCGGCACCTGTAACCAAAATTACTTTATCTTTGAGGGCATCTGTAGAGATTGGGTAATCCACTGTGCTTATCCTTCTTTCTTTTATTATGTTCGTCATTCCATTGATGTTTAATCACACAGATAACCGCAGGAATGATGAGAAATTCTTGGTAATCGTGACAAGATGGTTACAATACACTAATTCATACAATAGGGGATATGACATTGGAATTTTTGTTGGACTACGGCTTGTTTTTAGCCAAGATTGCGACCGTTGTAATCGCCATCATTGCAATTTTAGTCATTGCTAAATCTGTGGGTGGAAAATCAAGCGCGATTAAAGGTGAGCTGGAAATCACGAACCTATCTGAACACCATAAACAGACGATTGAACAATTAGAGCACCATCTACACGATGATGCTTTCATCAAAGCCCGTGATAAAGCAGAAAAGAAAGCGGAAAAAGAGAAAGTAAAATCACGCGGTAAAGAAGTGAAGAAAGCAGCGAAAGAGGGTGAGCTTGATAGCAAGCGTGAACCACATCTATTCGTTCTTGATTTTAACGGCAGCATTGATGCGAAAGAAGTGGCTTCATTACGTGAAGAGGTAACGGCGGTTCTGGCTGTGGCTCGTGAAGGTGATGAAGTATTGCTGAAACTTGAATCTGGCGGTGGCATGGTTCATGGCTATGGTCTGGCGTCTTCTCAACTTGATCGTATCAAAGCGGCTGGCCTGCCTTTGATTATCTCGGTAGACAAAGTAGCAGCAAGCGGTGGTTACATGATGGCATGTATCGCAGACAAAATCGTATCAGCACCTTTTGCTATCGTTGGTTCTATTGGCGTGATTGCTCAACTACCAAACTTCAATAAACTGCTTAAAAAGCACGACATTGAGTTTGAACAGCTAACTGCGGGTGAGTACAAGCGCACACTGACTATGTTTGGTGAGAACAGCGATAAAGCACGTGAGAAGTTCAAAGAAGAGCTAGAAGAGACACACGGCTTATTCAAAGACTTCATTCGTGACCATCGTCCAGCGCTAGACCTTGATAAGGTTGCAACGGGTGAGCACTGGTTTGGTACACAAGCACATGAACTTGGGCTGGTGGATGAGATCCGTACTTCTGATGACTTAGTTGTTGAAGCATGCAAAGACAAGACGGTTCTAGCGATTCACTATGTACAGAAGAAAAAGCTGTCAGACAAGCTAGCTGGCGTGGCAGGTAAATCTGCAGACAGCGTGCTGATGAAGCTGATTGAACGCGGTCAAAAGCCGATTGTTTAAGCTTATTTAGTTCGAGCCTTAAAAAGAAAGCGCATAAGTCATCAGACTTATGCGCTTTTTTATTGCTCCACTTCCGAGCGGGTGACCACTATGTTGTAGGGGGAGCGGAGTTTTATACCCATAATCTACTTACTATGATGGGTATTAAATCTTGGCTCCATAGTCATTGCGTTTCGGACAAGTCGTCAGGATTTCTCGATGACCCGTGTCTTTGAGCTCTTCCAAAATCACATCAAAGCCCCACAAGCGATAGAGATGCTTCATCACTTCGTCGTAGCCTTTATCAAGCGGGATGCGGTCGTGAGGCACATATTGCAGTGTCATTGAGCGGTCACCACGAACATCGACATTAAACACCTGAATGTTTGGTTCAAGGTTACTTAGGTTGTATTGCGCCGCAAGCTTCTCACGAATCAGGCGATAGCCCGGATCATCATGAATAGCACTCACCTCAATGGTATTTTTACGGTCGTCGTCGAGTACAGAGAACAGCTTAAAGTCTCGAATGATTTTTGGAGAAAGGTATTGGCTGATGAAACTTTCATCTTTGAAGTTGTGCATCGCAAAGTGCACCGCTTCTAACCAATCACTTCCGGCTAACTCAGGGAACCACTCTCTATCTTCATCGGTTGGCTCTTCACAGATGCGTCGGATGTCTCTAAACATCGCAAAGCCAAGCGCATAAGGGTTTATCCCGCTGAAATAAGGACTGTTGTAGGCAGGTTGTGCGACGACACTGGTATGGCTGTGTAGGAATTCTAAGATGAACTTATCACTCACCAAGCCTTCGTCGTAAAGGTGGTTAAGAATGGTGTAATGCCAGAAGGTTGCCCAGCCTTCGTTCATCACTTGAGTTTGTTTTTGAGGGTAGAAGTATTGGCTCACTTTGCGAACGATGCGAACACACTCTCGTTGCCAAGGTTCAAGCAGTGGTGCGTTCTTCTCGATAAAGTAGAGAATGTTTTCTTGAGGCTCGCTAGGAAAGCGGATCTTGGTCTCTTCTTCCTTACTTTTATTTTGAGGAACGGTTCGCCATAGCTCATTCACTTGAGATTGCAGATAAGCTTCGCGTTCTTCTTGTCTTGCTGTCTCTTCTGCAATGGAAATCTTCTCAGGGCGTTTGTATCGGTCTACGCCGTAATTCATCAGTGCGTGACAAGAATCAAGGAGCTGCTCGACTTCAGCAACACCATATTTCTCTTCACAACCACTGATGTACTTCTTAGCAAACAACAAGTAATCGATGATGGAACTGGCATCGGTCCATGTTTGGAACAGGTAGTTGCCTTTAAAGAAAGAGTTGTGGCCATAACAAGCGTGAGCCATTACCAGCGCCTGCATTGTGACCGTGTTCTCTTCCATCAGGTAAGCGATACACGGATCGGAGTTGATTACGATTTCGTATGCCAAGCCCATTTGGCCATGCTTGTAGTTTTGCTCGGTTTGAATGAATTTCTTACCAAAAGACCAGTGGTTGTAATTTATCGGCATACCAATGCTCGAGTAGGCATCCATCATCTGTTCTGAAGTAATCACTTCAATCTGGTTTGGGTAAGTGTCTAAACGGTAATGCTGCGCCACACGCTTAATTTCTACGTGGTATTTCTCCAAGAGGTTGAATGTCCAATCTGGACCATCAGGCAGCATCTTGTCGTTTTTCTTTTTTGCAGCTTTGTCTTTCTCTGCAACGTTTGATTTCGCTGTCATGGCAAACTCCCTTACGCTGTCTCTTTCTGGAACAGTTCTCTAAACACAGGAAAAATATCATCCACCGTTTTAATGTTTTTCATGGCGAAGTTGTCAAAGCTACTCTCGAGTTTTTCGTATTCGTGCCAAAGCGTTTGATGAGAGCGGCGTGTTATTTCGATGTAAGAGTAATATTGGCAAGTTGGCAGAAGCGTATTGACCAGTAACTCTTTACAACGAGGCGAGTCATCAGCCCAGTTATCGCCATCAGAGGCTTGTGCAGCATAGATGTTCCACTCATTCGCAGGGTAGCGGTCTGCGACAATTTCCTTCATCAGCTTCAGTGCACTAGAAACAATGGTGCCGCCGGTTTCTTGTGAGTAGAAAAACTCATGTTCATCAACTTCTTTAGCCTGAGTATGGTGACGAATAAACACAACATCGACGTTTTCGTAGGTGCGGTTTAGGAACAGGTACAGAAGGACATAAAAGCGCTTCGCAATATCTTTTGTGGCCTGATCCATAGAGCCGGACACATCCATCAGACAGAACATCACGGCTTGGCTAGATGGAATAGGGCGCTTCTCATAGTTTTTAAAACGTAAGTCGAAGGTGTCAATGAACGGCACGCTTTCAATCTTTTTACGTAACTCGGCAATCTCTTCTTTGAGGCGACCTTCCTCAAAAGGTTGTGCCGGCTCCGTCATTTTAACTTGGTCAAGCTGTTCCATCAGTAGGTTAAGCTCGCGCTTTTTACCTGCTGTCATCGCGGTTCTACGAGCCAGAGATTGCTGTAGTGAACGAACGATAGCGATGTTGGATGGAATCCCCGCGCTTTGGTAACCAGAGCGGTGAGTTTTCCATTCGGTGATTTTGTTGACCTGATTTTTCTCTAGATTAGGTAGAGCTAAATCTTCAAAGAGAATATCAAGATACTCATCTTTTGAAATTTGGAAGGTAAATTCATCTTGGCCTTCGCCATCAGGGCTTGCGTCGCCTTGGCCTGAGCCACCACCTTGACCACCACCTTTAGGGCGTTCGATTTTATCGCCAGTGATGAACTGATCATTACCTGGGTGAACGCGCTCTCTTACGCCGCCTTGACCTTGGTGAAAGTTCGGCTCTTTGATGTCTTTATGGGGAATAGTGACGTCTTCACCTGTTTCTGTATTGGTGATTGAGCGTCGGTTAACTGCATCGGCCACAGATTCTTTGATTTGCTCTTTATGGCGTCGTAAGAAACGCTGTCTATTCACAGCACTCTTATTTTTGCCATTGAGCCTCCGATCGATAAATTGTGCCATAAGAACTCCCTCTCAGCTGATGTCGCGATCCTACTTTTTATTCGGGTATAAGAGTTATCGATTTACTAAGGTATAAAAGTTATTGGTTTATACGAGCTGCTCAGTTGAGCAGCTCAATACCGTTTAGTTATGAGGATTTACGAACTCTTAGGTACCACTCAGATAGCAGTCTCACTTGCTTCTCGGTGTAGCCTTTTTCCATCATACGAGCAACGAAGTCGTCATGTTTTTTCTGATCATCCGTTGAGGTCTTAGCATTGAACGAAATAACAGGAAGTAGCTCTTCTGTGTTAGAGAACATTTTCTTCTCAATCACAGTGCGCAGTTTCTCGTAGCTCGTCCACACTGGGTTTTGACCGTTATTGTTGGCTTTGGCACGAAGCACAAAGTTCACAATCTCATTTCGGAAGTCTTTAGGGTTACTGATACCGGCTGTCTTCTCGATTTTCTCTAGTTCACCATTCAGAGAAGCACGGTCAAATAGTTGGCCTGTTTCTGGGTCGCGGTACTCTTGGTCTTGAATCCAGAAATCTGCGTAGGTGACATAGCGGTCGAAGATATTCTGACCGTACTCAGAGTAAGACTCTAGATAAGCGGTTTGAATTTCTTTACCGATGAACTCTACGTAGCGTGGCACTAGGTATCCTTTCAAGAACTCTAGGTACTTCTCGGCGGTCTCTTGAGGGAACTGCTCCCGTTCGATTTGCTGCTCAATAACGTAGAACAGGTGCACTGGGTTCGCGGCCACTTCGGCTTGGTCGAAGTTAAACACACGAGACAGGATCTTAAAGGCGAAACGCGTTGATAGCCCAGACATGCCTTCGTCAACGCCAGCATAATCTCGGTACTCTTGGTAGCTCTTCGCTTTTGGATCGGTGTCTTTTAGAGTCTCACCATCGTAAACACGCATCTTAGAGAATAGAGATGAGTTTTCAGGCTCTTTTAGTCTCGAAAGAATGCTGAATTGCGATAGCAGATCGAGTGTGCTTGGTGAGCAAGGCGCTTGGGATAGCTCACTGTGCTCAAGCAGTTTCTTGTAGATCTTAACTTCTTCAGACACACGCAGACAGTAAGGGACTTTTACAATGTACACACGGTCGAGGAATGCTTCGTTGTTTTTGTTGTTACGGAAGGTCTGCCACTCAGATTCGTTCGAGTGAGCGAGAATCATACCGTCAAATGGCAGTGCAGAAAGCCCTTCGGTACCGTTGAAGTTACCTTCTTGTGTTGCCGTAAGTAGAGGGTGTAATACTTTGATTGGCGCTTTGAACATCTCCACGAATTCCATCACACCTTGGTTGGCTTTACAAAGCGCACCAGAGTAGCTGTAGGCATCAGGATCATCTTGAGAGAAGTGTTCAAGTTTACGAATATCAACTTTACCAACCAGAGACGAGATATCTTGGTTGTTTTCATCACCTGGCTCCGTTTTCGCGATCGCAACTTGATCGAGAATAGAAGGGCGCAGTTTGATGACTTTGAATTTGGAAATATCACCGCCAAAATCGTGCAGACGTTTCGCTGCCCACGGAGACATAATTGAGCGAAGATAGCGTTTCTCAATGCCATATTCATTCTTCAATAAGTCGCCGTCTTCGTTAACGTCGAATAGACAGAATGGGTGATCGTTTACTGGGCTTCGTTCACCGTCAGCAGACAATACATAGATTGGTAGTTTCTGCATCAGGGCTTTGAGTTTTTCAGCGAGAGAAGATTTACCACCGCCCACAGGGCCAAGTAGGTAAAGGATTTGTTTACGTTCTTCTAAACCTTGCGCAGCATGTTTTAAGTAAGAAACAATCTGTTCAATCGCATCTTCCATACCGTAGAAATCTTTAAATTCGCTGTAGCGTGAGATGACACGGTTTGAGAAAATACGACTCAGTTGAGGGTCTTGAGCAGTGTCAATAACCTCTGGTTCGCCAATGGCTAGTAATAAGCGCTCGGCAGCATTAGCGTAAGCACTTTTATCGTCTTTACACAGCCCTAAGAACTCCTGCAATGTCAGCTCTTCTTCCTTGGCTGCTTCATAACGTGATTGATAGTGGTCAAAGATACTCATAGTCACATTCCCCTTGTTAACCAGTCAAAACTGACGAGCGATTGAAAAATAGGCTCTCCCTACATTTTAAGGTTAGACCCGCTTCCACAATTTTGCTTAACAATTATGTATTTATTTACAATTTTGCGTGTGAAAAACGTGGCGAGCGCAATAGGCAACTTGAGGCGCGTAGAATCAAATTATTTTACATTCGAGGGGATCTGGCCGTTTGTTTTGAGATTTTAGGTCGCTTAACAATACTCACAATGGATTTATGTGCATTAGATGTATAACTGGGCTCTATTGATTCTTGGAATGGAGTACCATATAATGCGCTAAGTTATCAAAAATTGCTCAATAAATAGGTAGATGTAGTGAAGAATAATGGGTTCAAAATAGTGGCTATCTGCATGTTACGCCAAATGTTCGAGTAACTGGTGGCGTTCGTTATACCAACCTTGAAGGTGATATAGAGAATAGCCCAATACTTGAAAGTGGTATCAACATGGCCGCGAACGTTGGTGTTGCTTACGTTTTCTAGTTGCTTTGGTTTTTCTCTTTGTGTGCGAACATTAAAAAAAGGGTTACTCATGATGAGTAACCCTTTTTCTTGAAACTTTTTAAAAGTTATCGCTGATCTATTAACGAATTAAGCGCTAAAGATTTGAGATAGCTCTGTCGCACATAGGTGGTACTGACGAGGGCAGTTGCGCCATGTTGTTAGCATGCGACGGTACTTCTCTAGCATTGGCATCTGGCTATTGAAGTGGTGATCGGCTTTGTCGAATTGAGGGTAAAGACCTTCAGAATCAACAAGGAAACGCACGTAGTGTACGATCTGCGCTTCAGAAGCGATATCAAAACCTAAGAACTGCAGGCGACGTTGGTCTACTTCAGCACGCTCTTGTTCTGCAAGCATTTTGTTCGACTCTTGCATTGCATGGTACATCTCCATGATGTCGATAATTTCGCGACATTCTGCTTCAGTCAAACAACCAAACTCTTTGTTAAGTTCACGCATTTGGAGTTCGTAACCACGTTCTACAATCGTTTGTAGACGCTGGTATTTCGCCGAGTTCTCAGGGTTCATTTGAGACATTATGTAGTATTGATTTGATAGAATTAGACGCTGAGCATTGGTCATTTCCATGGGATGAGCCTCACTAAAAAACTAAATGTTATATTCTTTTGTTGCAGTAAGAGTAACAGCATTCCTACGCGTGGAAACATGATCTCAACACGGATTTAATATGATTTTTTTAATTGATAAACAAAAGTTGTAAAGAAAAGTGAAAGGATAGTTAGCGCTAGAAAAGAAAACGCCCCAATCGAAATTGAGGCGCTTGAAATCACTATGAACGTCAGTCTAGATTAGTATTTTACGTTTGAATGGTACTGGCTAAGAACAGCAACAATCTCGTCCATTTTCTCTTTGCTTGGCGGGTTTGTACCTTCAAGAGGGTAGTCAAAACCAAGTGCTTCCCACTTATGTGCACCAAGCTTATGGTATGGAAGCAGTTCTACTTTCTCGATGTTATCCATGTCTTTGATGAATTCGCCTAGCAGATGAGCATCTTCAGGTGTGTCCGTGTAGCCAGGGACAATCACATAACGAATCCACGTCTTCTTACCGATTTTGTGTAAGTAGCGTGCGAAATCCAGAGTACGTCTGTTTGATACACCAATGAAATCGTGGTGAATCTCATCTCGCATGTGCTTAAGATCCAACATAACTAGATCAGAGGCTTCTAGGACTTCATCAACCACTTCAGTGTGCTTACGAATGTAGCCATTAGTATCAAGACAAGTGTGGATGCCTTCAGCTTGAGCTGCGCGGAAAAAGTCACGAACAAACTCAGGTTGTAGCATCGCTTCACCACCAGAACAGGTGATACCACCGCCCGATGCTTTCATGAAATGACGGTATGATTTTGCTTCGTTGATGATCTCTTCGACCGTTACTTCCTTTCCGTCATGAAGATCCCATGTATCACGGTTATGACAGTACATACAACGCATTAAGCAGCCTTGAAGAAACACAATAAAGCGGATACCAGGGCCATCGACAGTACCACAAGATTCGAATGAGTGAATGCGACCAGTTGTAGACATGAGCTATTCTCGTAGAGGAATTTATACCGTTTATTTTATTACAAAAACGGTACATAAAATAGGGTCAAATGGTAACGAGACCTTTAAAAATAAAGGCAACCACCTGTGAAGATGATTGCCTTTATTAAACTTGAAAAGTAAAGGACGAAAGCCCTTACTGGTGGCTAGAAGAAAGCAAACATTGTGATACCGCCAGTGGTGTACACTGACTCTTTCGCTTCTTCGTAATCCGGTGTTTTTGCGGTTAGCGCGAAAGAGGCACCAACGTATTGGTTATACCAAGCCACACCAAGCACAGCAGTAGCCTGAATGTTCTCTAAAGTCACATCGTATTGTTCTGGATTCGGCCAATTATCTTCGATTTCAGAACGATCGCCTTCGATAGTCAGGTCGTTGAATCGGTAGCGACCTTCAAGGCCGGCATAGGTAAACCAACCAGCGTTTGATGCGCCGATCATGCCAGGTTTGAATGGGTTTTCTGTGGTGATGTTAGCTGCACCAAAGTTACCGCCTAAGTCCGTACCCCAACGGAACATAAAACCAGTCGAGATATCACTTCTAAAGTTACCGACGTTGATTTCAGAAACGTTAGAGATTTCGTAGTCAGTATTCGCAAGAGCTTGATTACGCATTAGGTTGAAATGGCTTAGGTAACCAACGCTTCCCGCCCATTCATCATCGACTTGGTATTCCCAACCCATCGGCTCATCCGACTTAGTGATTGAGTGAACCAGCTTTTGAGCATCTTCAGACAGTGCACGTTCGCCCGTAGTACCAAACGTGATATTAAAACGCTGGGCTTGCTGTGGGTTTAAGCTGATGTAATTGAATTCAGTGTGAAGGTAACCTGCGTATGGGCGATCATTAGGCGATGGCGTTTCTAACTCAATGTCAGAAGGCGTATACATCTTGTGGCCAATGGTGATTTCCCACTTGTCTAGAGAGCTTGCGCCCCAGTAGGAAAGACTCAATGGTTTTACCCAGTTATATGGCGTAATACTTGATGATGTGTAACCCAGAAATAAGCCGTTGGTATAGTCTTGGTCGACACCAAAAATACCATCATTATCTAAAGCAAAAGTTAACGTAGAACGCTCAGAGGCTAAAGATGAGAAAGAGAGAAGAATCAGGGGTAAACAACGCAGGTATTTCATGGAGCAGTTACTCTTAAATTATGAACCGCGATATTACCGTAATTTGACAGAATTTGTGGAAAAAAAGTGAATGGCAGGGTGCTTTTTTGCTCAACCTAACATTTCGCGGGATAGGTGAGTGTAGTGCGATTTATTTCAGATATAAAAAAGCCCCGCACATTGGCGAGGCTAATATTATTTACTGTCTATTGAGCGTGAGCTTATAGAGATTCAGTAAATGTACGTGCGATTACGTCAGCTTGTTGCTCTGCAGTTAGAGAGTTAAAGCGAACAGCGTAACCAGATACACGGATTGTTAGCTGAGGGTATTTCTCAGGGTGCTTAACTGCGTCTTCAAGAGTTTCGCGGTTAAGAACGTTAACGTTAAGGTGTTGACCACCTTCAATGCCAGCTTCGTGGTGGAAGTAACCATCCATTAGGCCTGCAAGGTTAGCACGTTGGCTGTCTTGTTCTTTACCTAGTGCGTTTGGCACGATAGAGAACGTGTAAGAGATACCATCTTGTGCGTCAGCAAACGGTAGTTTACCTACAGACGTTAGTGAAGCTACAGCGCCTTTCTCATCACGACCGTGCATTGGGTTTGCACCAGGAGCGAAAGGAGCGCCAGCACGACGACCGTCTGGAGTGTTACCTGTTTTCTTACCGTAAACCACGTTAGACGTGATAGTAAGAACTGACTGTGTAGGGATAGAGTTACGGTAAGTCTTAAGCTTACGGATCTTGTTCATGAACGTAGAAACTAGTTCACAAGCAATATCATCTACACGAGAGTCGTTATTACCGTATTTAGGGTAATCGCCTTCAATTTCGAAGTCAGTTGCGATGCCATCTTCGTCACGGATTGGTTTAACAGTCGCGAACTTGATTGCAGATAGTGAGTCAGCTGCAACAGATAGACCAGCGATACCACAAGCCATAGTACGACGAACGTCACGGTCATGAAGAGCCATTAGAGACGCTTCGTAGCTGTACTTGTCGTGCATGTAGTGAATGCTGTTTAGTGCAGTCACGTATTGCTTAGCTAACCAGTCCATGAATGTGTCTAGGCGACCCATTACGTCATCGTAGTTAAGAACTTCGTCAGTGATCTTGTCTGAAACAGGACCAACTTGCATCTTAAGTTTCTCGTCCACACCGCCGTTGATTGCGTAAAGCATTGTTTTCGCAAGGTTAGCACGAGCACCGAAGAACTGCATTTGCTTACCAACGATCATTGGAGATACACAACAAGCGATAGCGTAATCATCAGACTCTAGGTCAGGACGCATTAGGTCATCATTTTCGTACTGGATAGAAGAAGTATCGATAGATACCTTCGCACAGAAACGCTTGAAGCCGTCAGGTAGTTGCTCAGACCAAAGAACAGTGATGTTTGGCTCTGGAGAAGGACCCATAGTGTATAGAGAGTTTAGGAAACGGAAGTTCGAACGCGTTACTAGCGTACGACCGTCGATACCCATACCACCCATAGACTCTGTTGCCCAGATTGGGTCGCCAGAGAACAGCTCATCGTACTCAGGAGTACGTAGGAAACGAACCATACGCAGTTTCATTACGAAGTGGTCGATCATTTCTTGTGCTTGTTCTTCAGTGATCTTGCCAGCAGCGATATCACGCTCGATGTAGATGTCTAGGAAAGTCGAAGTACGACCTAGAGACATTGCAGCACCGTTTTGAGATTTAACAGCAGCTAGGTAGCCGAAGTAAGTCCACTGGATAGCTTCTTGAGCTGTTTGAGCTGGCTCAGAGATATCGAAACCGTATTTCTCAGCCATTTGCTTGATTTGACCTAGAGCACGATGTTGCTCAGAGATCTCTTCACGCAATTGCATTGTTGCAGAAAGATCTTCGCCGTTCTCGAAACGCTCTTGTAGAGAAGCGAATTGAGCCGCTTTGTCTTTCATTAGGAAATCAATACCGTAAAGTGCAACACGACGGTAGTCACCAATGATACGACCACGGCCGTAAGCATCAGGAAGACCAGTCAGAACACCAGACTTACGACATTTTAGGATATCAGGAGTGTAGATATCGAAAACGCCAGCATTGTGTGTTTTGCGGTATTCTGAGTAGATTTTTGAAACCATTGGGTCAAGAGTTTCACCGTATGCTTTACAAGAACCTTCAACCATACGCACACCACCGTTAGGGATGATTGCACGTTTTAGTGGCTTCTCAGTTTGTAGACCAACGATAGTCTCAAGATCTTTCTCAATGTAACCTGCATCGTGAGCAGTAATGGTAGAGATAACAGAAGTATCGAAATCTACAGGTGCTTTAGTTGCGTTTTCCTGTTTGATACCTTCCATTACCGAAGACCAAAGCTTGTTAGTTGCTTCAGTACCCTCAGAAACTAGGAAAGACTCGTCGCCTTCATACGGCGTGTAGTTCTTTTGAATGAAATCACGAACGTTTACTTCGCTTTGCCACTCACCTGCAGCAAAATCTTCCCAAGCTTTAGCAAATTGCTCTGCCATGACATACCTACCTTTTTAGTAGAAAAAATACGTACATTAACACTGTTGAGCCAGCGCCCCTCGTAAGGGTAGTACACTCTTATTAATAACAATATATATGAGCATATAAGCGTCATATGGTTATATATATTGTCACTACCTTTTATATGTTGTCTTTACTCTATGAATTCAAGACTACGCTAAAAAATTTCTGTAAACCTTAAACTAAATCAATAAATGCCAAAAAAAGTTGAAAAAATTTGAGTGGCAGGGGTTGCCACCCAAACTTTTTTTTAATCCTAATACTACTTTTGTGTAGTAAGGACCATTATAGCCAAGCTTTTAGGCCATATTGACTTTCTAGCATACCAACTGCAAGCATTGCTACCAGACAGATAACTAAAACGCCAACTGGGATAACAATCTTATCTACAAATGATAGACGCTTCGCACGCTCTTTATCACCAATTAGACCGTTATTATCTAGAAGCATAGTCAGTGCCCATGCTAATACTGGGTTAACAACCGCTGAACCGAAGATACAGATACCAGCTGCTTGAGAGTCTTTTGAATCTTTAACCATCTGCATACCCGCTTCAAGTAGAGGTAGAGATACACCTACAAGTAGCGCAACACGCATCACTGGTGGCCATACTGCTACGTCCATTGGGAAGCCAAGAATCGCAACAATAATACATAGAGAGCCAAGCAAGATTGCGCCGCCAGGAATTGGACGTTTCGCGATTGCTGCTGGGATCATGTAAGTACCCCAAGAAGATGTGATGTTACCACCACCTACTGCAGTACCGACCATTTGACGAACAGAACACATCGTCATTGTGTCATCTACGTCCATCAGAACTTTTTCAGAACGTTTAGGGTAGTTCAGCTCTTGGAAGATACGGTGACCTAGGAAGTCTGGTGACCACATTGCTACTGCAAGAATAGCGAACGGTAGCGAAGCGATGAAGTGCTCAACATTTGGCAAGCCAAGCATCCAACCTTCAGAAGTCGAACCCCACCAGTAAACTGGGTTTAGGTTTGGAATGCCCATTTCAGTTTCGAACACGATATCGAAACCAGCGCCTAATGCTAATGCAATAGCAAGGCCTGTAAACGCACAAACTGGAATAGCTAACCAACGCTTGTTCACTTTTGCTAAGAAAGCGTAGATAGCAATAGTAATAGCAAGAACGATAAGACCCACGTAACCCATGCTACCCGCTTCAACAGTAGAAGATTGAAGACCAACCGCCCATGCTTGAATTGAGTTGATTTGGCTCATGGTACCGGTTAAGCCTAAGAATATGAGCAAGCCACCTGCTGTACCTTCAGAAGTTAGGTTAACAAGTTTAGATCCGCCTTTTAGGAAACTTAGGATGAGACCGAACACACCGATCAGGATGGCCAATGCAAGAGGGTGAGCACCAGCGAGAGCGATGGTACCGATAAGAGGGATCATTGGGCCGTGGTTGCCGGCAAGGTTTGCTTTAGGGTTAAAGAAACCAGAAGCAAGGATACAAAACAGTAGTGCAGGAATAAGCATTTCTACACGAGCGACTTCAATTGCGAAGTCTTTACCTAGGTTTACGTGATCCCAAGCTTGAGTTAGGCCATCAGCCCACGACATCATTACTGCAGAGTACATCGCAATGATACCAATAGTACCAGCAAGTGCAGGAACAAGATCTTCAAGTTCAAAGCGGAAGTCACGACCTGGAAGGTTTAAACCGAAGCGGCGAGGCTTCATGATTTGAAGTTCGTGATCTAGATAATCTGAGCGGCTCTCAAATTCAGAAGCAGGACGGTGTAGCTCTTTATAGCTTTTCTCTTCTACTTCAGAGTTCGCATTATTGACAACGTCTGACATAGATTCCTCATATTTTTTGTTAGTAATTCTAAAATTGAATTCTATAAGTTCGCGTAATTGCGTAATTGCGTTATTTCTTAGTTATAACTCATTAACATTATGTTGCACGGTTTTGCTGTGCTTTATGCAGCTAAGTTAAAAGAAATGTTTGGCATTTTTAATGCCTTATTCTTTGCTGAGGAGTCTAACAAGCTTACCCTTTAGGGTGATTGATCTTGATCACTTTATGAGTATATGTGAAAGAAAGCTACAAAACGCAGCGATTCATTAACTTCCCATTGATGAATCGTGTAATTAGTTTTCACAAATTGACGTTTACCTATCTTCTTCGAGCCTTTGTCGTCATGGCTCGAGTTCAATACTCAATTCTTACTGAGTTATTTCACTATTACTTGCTTCCCAACTGTTCCGAGTGAAATGCTTACAATGTAATAACCTTAAAATAATTGTGCCTTACGGTGTGTATGTAGTGTTGAGCGTGCAGATTATATTTTGCAGATCTCGGCGTATCTAAGTTCACAAAACTTGTTTTTCTTGTGAGACATCAAGCTACGTGAATCTCATTTTGATTAACTTTATTTAAACAATGTAAGGGGTGTAATTGCAGCTTATTGATAGAACTCATTCATTAAATTGAGGCGAAAACGCTACCTTTTGCATAATAAGTCAGAGTGAATCGCTATTTATTCCAATTTATCAGGTTAATAATTTGTTGCATGTTGTTTCGTGTGGTGCTAGTTTGTATCGCATGAAAAGGTCGGAGTACCTTGCATTTTCACAAACTTGGGAGAGAAAGCGCATGAAAGATGTACCAGCGCTGGACATAAAGGATCTACACAAAACGTTTGGTCAAAATGAAGTTTTAAAGGGAATTTCACTTTCTGCGCATAAAGGCGATGTTGTATCGATTATCGGATCTTCAGGGTCGGGTAAAAGTACTTTCCTTAGATGTATCAACCTTTTAGAGACACCAACTGCAGGCGAGATTTGGGTTAATGGCGAATTAATTCAAATGAAAAACAACCGCCAAGGCGTATCTGTTCCTGCCAACGAAAAACAAGTACAGCGTATCCGTTCACGCTTAGCGATGGTTTTTCAAGGCTTCAATCTTTGGTCTCACCTGACCGTTCTCGAAAATGTTATCGAAGCACCCGTTCACGTATTAGGTGTACCTAAAGCTCAAGCGATTGAAAATGCAGAACTACTACTTAAAAAAGTAGGCTTGTATGAGCGCAAAGATTACTACCCAGGTCATTTATCCGGTGGACAACAACAACGAGCGGCAATTGCTCGAGCGTTAGCGGTTGATCCGGAAGTGATGCTGTTTGATGAGCCAACATCAGCACTTGACCCTGAGTTAGTAGGGGAAGTACTCGGTGTAATGCGAGATCTAGCAGAAGAAGGAAGAACCATGCTTGTGGTAACACATGAAATGGCTTTTGCTCGTGACGTATCAAACCATGTGATGTTCCTGCACCAAGGTCTAGTGGAAGAACAGGGCGATCCAGCTAAACTGTTTACGGAACCTGAATCTGAACGTTTACAACAATTTATCTCATCGATTTACTAATCAGAATTGAAACGCCGTTGCCAACGGTAAACAGCGACGGTGTGAACAATAAAACACAACAAGTAAGTTAATAAGCAACAACAAACACAATATTAAAACTAGCAAAACATAAAAACCTAAATCACAGGAGTAGGGATATGAAAAAGTGGTTATTAGTCGCGGCACTTGCTGCAACTGCTGCAACGGGCGTAGCTCAAGCAAAAGAATGGAAAACAGTACGCTTTGGTATTGAAGGTGCTTACCCTCCATTTAGCTGGACAGAAGCTGACGGGTCACTGAAAGGCTTCGATGTCGATATGGCTAACGCACTTTGTACTGAAATGCAGGTGCAGTGTAAGATCGTTGCACAAGACTGGGATGGTATCATTCCTTCTCTACTTGCTCGTAAATATGATGCGATCATCGCGGCAATGTCTATCACGGAAGAGCGTAAGAAAAAAATCGACTTCACTGGTAAATACGCACTTATCCCAAACAAGTTCATCGCTAAGAAAGGTGCAGGCCTTAACTTTGATGATCTAAGCGGTCAAAAGATTGCAGTTCAACGTGCAACAACTCACGATAAATACCTAACAGACAACTACGGCGATACAGTAGAGATCGTTCGTTACGGTTCATTCGACGAAGCTTACCTTGATCTAGCAAACGGTCGTGTTGCTGCTGTACTAGGTGATGCATCTGCTCTAGAAGAAGGCGTGCTGAACAAAGCTGGTGGTGAAGACTACGAGTTTGTTGGCCCCTCTCTAACGGATCCTAAGTGGTTCGGTGAAGGTTTTGGTATTGCTCTACGTAAGCAAGACAAAGATCTGACTAAGCAATTAGATGCGGCAATCCTTTCACTACGTGAAAAAGGCATCTACCAAGATATCGCGGCTAAATACTTCAACTACGACGTATACGGTCAGTAATCTTTAGCGTCAATTCTTAAGGGAGAGGTTCTCCTCTCCCTGTCTTACCAACTTTTTCGCAGTTCTGTTGGAATCCATTATGTTTGATTTACAAGGATATGAAGCGTCGATCCTGAAAGGGGCGGTGCTCACAATCGAAGTTGCCTTGCTGTCGCTAATTTTAGCTATGGTTCTTGGTATGCTAGGTGCCTTAGCAAAACTCGCGCCTTATCGCTGGGCTCGTGCTATTGCAACCCTCTACACAACCGTCATTCGAGGCATTCCAGATCTCGTACTGATGATGCTGATTTTCTTTGGTGGACAAATCCTTTTAAACAACAGTTTGTATTCCATCAACGAGTGGCTCAACGAGTGGTTTGCATCCAGTGATCCTAACCACGAATGGACCGCTTACTTACCTGATTATATTGATGTCAGCCCATTTGTTGCTGGTGTCTTAACCATAGGCTTTATTTTCGGTGCCTATATGGCAGAAACGTTCCGTGGTGCCATCATGGCTGTCGACAGCGGTGAAATGGAAGCGGCAAAAGCTTATGGTATGAGCCCTGTAAAGGCGTTTCACCGCATACTGCTACCGCAGATGATTCGTCACGCATTACCGGGTTTTGGGAATAACTGGCTGGTATTACTTAAAACCACTGCGCTGGTTTCGATTATTGGCCTAGAAGACATGGTACGTGTTAGTGCACTGGCGGCGGGTTCAACCAAAATGCCATTCACTTTCTACATGACTGTGGCGATTATCTTCTTATTCTTCACCAGTGTTTCAACGGGCTTACTTAAGCTGGTTGAACGTAAATTCAGTATCCACGCGAGGTAGTTATGGACTTTTCATTGATAATTGAAAGCCTGCCGATTTACCTTGGTGGTTTATGGACAACGGCTTGGATGGTTTGCGTTGCTTTGATCATTGGCTTATTCGTCGCCATACCACTAGCTATCGCTCGTAACAGTCCAAATATGCTGATTAATGCTCCGGCTTGGTCATTCATCTATTTCTTCCGTGGTACGCCATTACTGGTTCAGCTGTACCTGATTTACTACGGTATGGACCAATTCTTCCCAGTGAAAGACACATTATGGGAAAACGCGTGGTTCTGTGCTTTGGTGGCATTCATCCTTAACACGTCAGCTTATACTGCTGAGATCATTCGCGGTGCGATTAATGGCTTACCGAAAGGTGAAGTGGAAGCAGCAAAAGCTTACGGCATGAGCACACCTAAGACTTACCGTCGTATCATCTTACCAAGTGCTCTACGTCGTGCATTACCGGCTTACAGTAACGAAGTTATCTTCATGCTTCACGGCTCTGCGGTAGCTGGTATCGTAACCATTATGGATCTAACCGGTGCAGCTCGTTTGGTTAACTCTCGTTACTATGCCCCATTCGAGTCTTTCCTAACGGCAGGTCTGTTCTACATGGCACTAACGTTCATCATCATCGCGATTTTCAAATTCGCAGAGAAGCGTTTCCTTGCTTATCTAAGACCCCTTAGCTAATTGCACGGTATTCACACAGTTAACAAAACGGCGCTCATTGAGCGCCGTTCTTATTTAGGGTTTGTATAGGAATTAGTTGAGTAGCTCTTTGAAGCAAAAAGGACTTATTACACAAGCAATAAGTCCTTTAACTTTGTTTCTGATTTACTAGTTCAAAAAGCAATTAAACTTCATTAACGCCAATGAAATCACCATCAAAGGATGCATCAGTGTAGATGATGACTTCTTTGCCTCCTTTGGTGAAGCTATAAGCGGTAATCGTTTCAGTTCCATCGAGTCCAAGTTTATCTTGCATATCTTGGTCTAGCGTCACTGATGTTGCGGTTTGGTATTGGAATCCTTGAAGATGACTTGCGTCGATATCTTCAATTCCTAAAGCAAAGAATTCAGCAACTTGGTCGTCGTTCTTTGCTCTATTACCATCAAGGTCATGGTTTTGATTGAAGGTTTTACCTAGAGAAATAGTCAGTTTGTCATTAGCTGAGTCTCCCCCTATGACTGCTTCAAACCCATTGATGTTTGACCCCTTCGACATGTCGATATCGACACCACCAGGGTCATTGGCGACCAGTACATCGAACCCTTTACCACCATGAATTAGAGTATCCTCTGCATCAAAGGCTACTGTATCGTTGCCTTTACCAGCACGGATTTCGTCTGCACCACCACCACCAATGATGATGTCATCGCCTTTACCGCCTTTGATATGGTCGATTCCGTCTCCGCCATCAAGCCAATCATCGCCTTTACCACCAAACAATTGCTCTGGTTGGTCGTCGATTTCAACGGTGGTTACCACATCATCGAAGTCACCATCACCGCCAGGGTTGTCATTCCAGAACTGATTTCCGAGTTCTGTACCCGGATTGAAGTTGTTAATGCCGCTAACATCTAAGGTAAGGTTGCCGTTACTACCGACTAAATCTTGTACGCCCAGCAAGAAGGGGTGGTCACTATTGTTAGAGCTGGTCGCTTGTTGAGTGTTTAAGTCAATTGTGATACTTTCGCCTGAGACGAAACCGTCATTCCCGCCATCTGGGATAATGAAGAACCCGAGCGTATCAACGCAATCATCACAGTGCCCCAAATCGAGACTAAAGCTGTTGCCAGCTTCAGAGTTTGGAAGGTGATCTTTCACATTCCCCCAAATGACTTCAGCGTTTACATTGCCTTCACTGTCTTTTGTGAAGTAACCAAACGAATTTTCGAAGCCCGCTTCGGTGCCTTCCATAGTGACGTCAATAGTCCCTCTGAAGCTACTTACATCGTAGTAACCCGTCTCAGGATCGAGTTCAGGTATGCCACCTTTGGCGTTGTCACCACCAAGAATGACATCGTCCCCACGACCACCGCGCAATATATCGGTTCCGTCACCCGTTAGGCCATCGGTGGTAACAGAAGTGACGTAGTAGTCACTTGAATCGGCATTAGCGTCTCCGTTTTTGTCAAATGCAGGACCAACGGCAGTAAACTGAAGTTCATCAAAGGCTTTAAAGCCAGTCTCATCAGGACCGATGTTTAGATAACCGCTGTTGTTATTGCCATCCGCTAAATCGCTCGCAATGAAATCGCCCTCAGCGACCAGAATACCTTCTCGATATGCTGCCCAATGGCCAGCCTCATCTACGCCATTGTCGCCTTCATTTAAGTAGAGGTTGGATATACCGACTTTAGCAATCATTGTATGTTCGTCTAAGCTGACAGAAAACATCTCTGATGCACCTTCACCAGAACCGCCGTCGTAGCTGAAGCCAATTTGAGCAAGCACGCCAGCCTCTGCTGCGCCATCTACCCCATAACCTGTACCGCCAGAACTTGCATTACCTGTATCAACGGTACCGACAGATCCATCAGCGTTGTAGGCGGTTGAATTTGCTGATAGGTCGACGGATGTCGTTGGCTCCGCTAATTCAAACTCGCCGGTTCCTTCGTTAAACGACAGCGCTTCAAAGTTATCGCCGATAATTACGTCATTCCCTTTACCGCCTCGAATCAAGTCGTTCCCAGCGGCGCCTTCATTTGCAGCGTCTGGCCCGTTATCACCAATGAGCACATCGTTATGCAGTACCTGCTTCAATGACACATTATCAATCAGAGCCCCAAAGGTGTCTTCTGCGCCGTCGGCAATAAAATTGAGTGAGTAATTTCCTGAAGAGAGATCGACATCTTCGCTAAACAGATCCCAATCATCATCGACGCCGTCAATGTCTTGGAAAGACTTCTCGAATACAACGTCGGTGCCCGCCATTATTTGGACTGTGAAAGGAGCGGTGGTGCTATCGCCTCCTTTATTACGGAAAGCGTAGGAAAAATCGAGTTGATATATACCGTCGTCATCGACCGTAAATGTTTGGGAGACGGTTGAATTTGAATTCGCGCCATGCGAGTCTAATTCTAGGAAGTGACCACTGGCGATATCAGTCCCGTAACCATCAGCTGGGACACCGCCATGCAGTTGTTCTTGAATCTCGATACTGCCAACCTCGGCGTTCCATGCACCGGCGCTTGGCGCTGTTCCCCATGTATTGCCAAGGTCAAAAGCTTCAAAATCACCATCGCTGATTAGGTTTTCGCCAAATTCTGCACCAGCGCCTCTGTCACCATAAATAATGTCATTGTTCGCACCGCCTTCAACATAATCATCACCGGCACCTGCAACCACAATGTCGTCAACACACTCTTCTCCTAGCGCTTCTAAATCTTTATCGCGTGCCGCGCTTAAATCGCGGTTAACGCCGGCTTCATCACCAGCATTGAGCGAATGATTCCAAGCTTCAACCACATCGTTTCCGGCACCTGCTTTAATTGTGTCCGATCCACGTCCAGCAGCGATAAAGTCATCGCCGCTGCCGGCATGCACAATGTCGTCGCCTTTACCGGCTCGTACTTCGAGGTTATCGCCGCTGAGGTTAGAAAGGTCATTGTTGACATCTCTAGATTCTGGGGTGGGGAGGTTAGGACCATCTACTAGTATATTGGTATCATTGCTACCATTACTTTTCAGTCCTGCTGCTGTATTGGTTACTTCTGCCATCGTTTTTTCCTCACATATCATTCGATACATAGAGGCAGCCCAGCCATCTCGGCTTCATCCCTGAGATCTGGAGCTTTCCGTCCTCACCTCACGATGAGTTTGGCTTTATCTTCTTTGTGCGCTTGGTTAAATTTCTCTCATTGCCTTATAGGCGCTCACAGAGAGTGGGTTGAGTAGATACTCGAGCGGTGTTTGTTGCTCAAGTAATATCATCACTTCTGCGGGCATGCCCGGATACAATGAGATGTTTTCTAATGCTTCTAGCTCAGACTTATCTAACGATACTCTCGCTAAGTAAGCAGAAGATCCTGTAGCTTGATCGCTAATGCGGTCAGCTGAAATATGGACTAATTTTCCACGAATCGGTGGTGTTTTACGGAAACTGTATGCAGTCAGTCTTACTTGGGTATCCAAGCCAATTCGTAAGGCTTCGATGTCTTCTGGCTTCACTAACGCTTCTACAATCAACTCGTCATTTTGCGGAACCAATTCCATCAAGGTTTCACCGGGTGGAACGATGGCATTTTCGGAGACCACATTAAGTCCAACCACCACACCACTTTGAGGTGCTCTTATTTCAACCCGGGTAAGAATATCTTGAGCATTGACCATAGCCTCTCTGGTTTCATTCAGCTTTCTTTCTAAATCTTGTATCTCTTCGCCGAGCGTTTTGGCGTAAGTATAATCGGCGTTAATCAGCTCTAATTTCGCTTCGGCGATGGTGCGTTTGGCGTGGCCAATCCTAGCTTTGAGGTCAGCAACGTTACCTTGTAATTGAGAGCGTTCTCGCTGTAAATCCAATAACCGAGATTTGGATGTGTTACCGGAAACAAGCAAATCTTGGTGCATTTGTACCTGTTCTTCTAAATACTTCAGGCTTCGGTTTCCGGCTAAGAATCGTTGTTGGAAGCCTTGCAGATCAAGTTTTGATTGCTCGACTTTTTGCTGTAACACATCGGATTCACCTGATTTTAACGATTGTCTTTTGCTGAAAAGCTTACTCTGCGTATCAAGTAAGCTTGATACGTTTGGGTCGCTCATGAGGGAGAGTAATCTCATATCAAATTTAATTTCTTGATGGCTCGCTAACTCTGATTGTAAGCGGTTCAGCCGCGCTAAATCACTTTGCCACTGAGCTCTTAGCCTTAGAAGCGATGCTTGAGCTTGTGTGTGACTTAACGTGATGAGCAGTTCGCCTTTTTGAACATGATCGCCGTCAGAAACATGGACGATTTCTACAATCCCGCCCTCTAAATGTTGAATGGGTTTTCGCTTTGATTCTACGATAATCACGCCAGGCGCGATGGCAGCAGAAGAAAGCGGGGCTAGGTATGCCCAAGCGGCAAAGCCTCCTAGAGTAGTCACAAGAACTAACCAGATGAACACCTGTATTTTGAATGTAGAAAAGATCAGTTTTCTACCATCGTCGAAGTGAATACCTTTGTCGTCATGATGAATACTAGCCATTCGACACCTCCGGAGAAGCGACATTGAAGAGCGACCGAACCACTTTACTCGCTTCGCCTGCTTGCGTTATCTGGCCGTTTTTCAATTCAACAACCCAATCGACATGTCTGAGTAAGCTTGGGTTATGCGTTACCATCACGACAGAAATGGATTTCTCTTTCGCCAATTGTAATAGCGAAACAAGAAACTCTTCGCCTTCTTTGTCGAGATGGGAATCAGGCTCATCAAGCACGAGTAGCTTAGGTGAGAAAACCAATGCTCTTGCGATGGCAAGTTTCTGGGCTTGTCCACCAGATAACTGATGACCAAAAGAACCGATAATCGTTTCATATCCATTCGGTAAGGCGACAACAGCATCATGCACACCGGCTTGAATAGCGGATCTGACGATTTGGCTATCCGTAACGTTGGAATCAAATCGGGCGATATTTTGTTTGACAGTGCCATGTAAAAAGTCGATGTGCTGAGGAACATAACCGACGGTGTGTTTGAACTGATTCAGATTCCACAACTCAACATTGAGTCCATCGATAGAAATGCCACCTTTTGAGGGCGATATGCCGTTAGTGATCATTTTGCAGATGGAAGACTTACCTGACCCGCTAGGGCCTATCAATGCGACTCGATTTCCTGATTCCAGTCTTAGCTTCAAACCATTAAGAGTCGGCTTGTTAAGTTTTTCAGACGCGAACCATGTGACGTTGTCGATGACCAGATCACCTTTAATTGTTTCCAACTCGGTTCGCTCGGTATGTTTAGTATGAGAAGCAAATTCCTTAGCTAAGCGTTTGTTTGCATCCAAACCAGTTTTCCATGCTTGAATACCACTAGAGAGCATCTCAATTGGCTGGAGTGCTCTCGCCATTAGGATTGAACCCGCAATCATTCCACCAGCAGACATGGCATTTTGAATGACTAGACTTGCTCCGACAGCCATGATGATGAGTTGAAGGACCATACGTATGTAACGAGAAAATGCACTCAGTGAACAGGTGGCTTGATCTAAATGGCTTCGAGACCAGCTCTTCTCCGCCAATATTTCTTGGTAGGTCTGACTTAAACCTTGTTGTTGATGTTGGCTAAAGATCGTGGCGTGTTTTTGAAAGCACTCGTCGTTTTTTCTTTGTGTTGCGAGCTGGCTTAAGTAAGTGGTTTTAAAGTGCTTAGATTTAACCCAATGAGAAAGCAATGTTGTCATGAGAATAAAAACAACGGCACCCACACCGACTAATCCTATATATGGATGAATCGCAAACATAATAATAAGAAAAAGGGGAGTGAATGGCAGATCAAACATGACAAAGTAGGCTGGAGAAGAGAGTAGGCTCTTTACCTCACTTATATCGTTGAACAGATGTTTTTCTTTTGATTTCGATGAGAAGGAGGTTTGTTCAAATAGCTGCTGAGACGCGATAAATTCAAATTTGATCGCTTTCTTTTGTGCATACTTGGCTCTAGACGCGTCAAGGAACGCTTGGGCTGTAAGTAGGAACACAGCAATGAAAGCCAAGAATAGAAGCGTATCTAAACTTTGACTTGAGAGGACTCGATCAAACACTTGAAGGCTGAATAAGGGAACGACTAACATCAATACGCTGATCGCTCCGCTGACCACCATCATCGGAAGTAAACTACGCAGATTAATTGGATTTATACCGGCCCAAGGCTTTGCGTCCATACAAAACTCTCTCCATTGGTTGTCCAAATAGTATAGATGGGCAGTGGCGAGAATGTGAACTATCTCAAGCTTTTTGAGTGGATTTGAGCTAAGTAAAAAAAATGCACAAGCTAAACAAAAGCTTGTGCATTTTTGATTTGAAATTTAATTTGGATTTTATTTAAACGTCGACCAAATCGGAGCGTGATCTGACGGTTTTTCAATGCCGCGTAGCTCGTAATCGATGCCAGCTTCAGTACACTTATCGGCAAGCTTTTGAGTCGCTAGGACTACATCAATACGCAGGCCGCGGTTGTCTACGAAGCCTTTTGAGCGGTAATCAAACCACGAGTATTGATCATTCACTTCAGGGTGCAGCAAGCGGAAGCTGTCTACAAAGCCCCAATCCATCAATGTTTTCAACCATTCGCGCTCTTCTGGTTGGAAAGAACATTTACCAGTTTTTAACCAACGTTTCGCATTAGGTTCACCAATGCCGATGTCTGCGTCGATAGGGCTGATATTAATGTCGCCCATCACAATCACTTGCTCATCTTTGTTGTGATAATCGTTTAAGTAAGTCATTAAGTCTTTATAGAACTGGCGTTTGTACGGGTATTTTGTTTCATGCTTGATGTTATCCCCTTGAGGGAAGTAGCCATTTAGCACGGTAACCTTTTCACCATCTTCATCTTCAAACGTCGCCATGATCATGCGTTTTTGATGGTCTTCATTATCTGTTGGGAAACCCTTCTGCACAGAAATAGGCTCTTGCTTACACAACATTGCCACACCGTAGTGGGCTTTTTGACCGTGGAAGTAAACCTTATAGCCCATTGCTTCAACATCAGCAATTGGGAAGGCTTCATCGTGCACTTTTATCTCTTGCAGACCAATCACGTCGGGTTGGTGTTTGTCGATAATAGCTTGCAGTTGGTGAAGGCGGGCTCTAAGACCGTTGATGTTGAAGCTAATTACTTTCATTTGTTTTTATACCTCTCGTAAACCTTTGTCACTGCTTGTTTTTAAAGGTTTTTGATTTGGTGGATTTCATGGTTCATCGTATTTAACCATGCTTAATAATTTCTGTCGCCACTTTGTAGAGACAAAATAGCGACATTAAATGATGTGAATACTTACAGTTACGTAGAATCTATTGAGTCTTAAGTAAATCCAAAAAGAACGCGTATTCAAGTGCGTCTTCTTTTAATCGTTTAAATCGGCCAGAAGCGCCACCGTGACCGGCTTCCATATCGGTTTTGAACAGCAATACGTTGTTGTCTGTTTTCATTTCACGCAGCTTCGCAACCCATTTCATTGGCTCAAAGTACTGCACCTGTGAGTCATGCAGGCCTGTCGTTACCAACATGTTCGGGTAGTTTTGTACCTTAATGTTGTCGTACGGTGAGTACCCCAGCATGTAATCGTAGTAGGCTTTATCGTTCGGGTTACCCCATTCGTCATACTCATTGGTGGTTAGAGGGATCGATTCATCGAGCATGGTTGTCACAATGTCTACAAACGGAACATGTGCACCAATACCACGGTACAGTTCTGGTGCTTGGTTGATGATTGCTCCCATCAATAGACCGCCAGCAGACCCCCCAACGGCGAACACTTTATCTTTCGCGCCGTAGCCTTCTTCAACAAGCTCTTTGGTTACATCAATAAAGTCGTTGAACGTGTTTTGTTTGGTCAGTTTTTTGCCATCTTCATACCAAGGGCGACCAAGCATTTCTGAACCGCGGACATGTGCGATGGCATAAACAAAACCTCTATCCAGTAGGCTTAGGCGAGTTGAGCTGAAGGTAGGTTCAATCGTAGAGCCGTAAGACCCATAGCCGTATTGGTAGATTGGGTTAGTGCCGTCTTTCTTAAATAAGTCTTTACGATAAACCAAAGAGACAGGAACTTGCTTACCATCGCGAGCCGTAATCATGATTCGCTCTGATTGGTAGTTATCCGCTTCGAAATCACCTAATACGGGTGTTTTCTTCATGAGCTCGGATTCACCTGTACTTAGGTCGAAATCATAGTAAGTACCTGGCGTGGTTAAGCTGCTGTAATAGATACGAACTTTTGCGTTATCTAATTCATAGTTACTCGTTAGGTAAGCGGCAAATGCGGTGTCGTTAAATTCAAGTGGAAACTCGTGGCCTGTTGAGAGTTGGCGAACTTTCACTGTAGACAAGCCATCCGCGCGTTGCTCGTAGACAAGATGGTCATCAAACAACTCGAAATCTACAAGCTGAGTATTATCGTCTGCTGGGATGACATCGACCCATTTTGAGCGATCATGCATCTCTTCGGTTGTGACTTTCATTAAACGGAAGTTGACCGCTTGGTAGTTGGTGTAGATGTAATACCAATCACCTAGCTTAGCGATGCTGTACTCTATGCCGGTCTCTTTTGGGTAGAAAGCCTCAGCTGTAGCCTTTGGGTTGTTGGCATCGATGACTGAGACACCGCTGGTTTCTGTGCTCGAATGCCAAATGTAGACCTGTTCTCCATCTTTGCTTTTACTCAAAGAGGTGTAGTAAGCGCTATCGGCTTCTTCGTAGATTAACTGATCGCTTGCTTGAGCGCTGCCTAAAACGTGGCGGTAAACTTGATAACCCAGCAATGTTTGTGGATCTTTTTTGATGTAGTAGAAGGCTTGGTTGTCGTTTTGCCACGCGATTGCACTTGAAGCGCCTTCAATTTCATCTTTTAGGTATTCACCTGTTGTGAGGTCTTTGATCTTGATGGTGTAAATTCGTCGGCTCAGCGTATCTTCGCCATAGGCCAACAAGTTTTCGTCTGGGCTGATCGTTAAGCCACCAATAGTGAAGAATTCATGCTCTTTTGCTAGCTCGTTAACATCTAAGATGACTTGCTTGTCTGTGCCTAAAAAGTTTTTTTCACGCAGGTGAACTGGGTATTCGTTGTCGCCTGTGACCTTATTCGAGTAGTAGTAACTGCCTTTGCGAACCGGTACCGAATTGTCGTCTTTTGCGATTCGGCCTTTGATCTCTTGAAATAATTGTTTTTGTGCTGCTTCTGTATGTTTTAACACTGTATCTGCGTACTGATTCTCTTGCTCAAGCTGTTGCAAAATCTCTGGATCTTGGCGTGCATCATCGCGCATCCAGTAGTAATCATCGATTCGGGTTTCACCATGAATCGTCATTGCGTGAGGGACTTTCTTAGCAACGGGTGCTTGGGTTTGTTGAGCGACGAGTTGTGATTGAGAGTAGTGGTTCATGGTTGAGATTCCTTGATTGCTGCATCCGGCGAAAAGCGCTATTGATACGGCTAATGTGGTTAAAGCGATACGCATCTATATATCCTTAGTGTGCACCTTACTCTTTTTGATGCCAGCATCCTTTGTTGGTTGGGTATCTTCCAGTGATATTATTTATAATTGGATTCTGGATATGCACCTTCATCGTAAGTGTCTGTTATTGTTTTCAAAAAATCAAAGTAATGTTAAATGAAATTACTGATACGTGAGAGTGGAAGGAATAAATGTGCAACAAAAAGGGACACACTTTTCAGTATGTCCCTTTCCTTTGTTTAGCAAGATTCGAGTTTTACGTTAAATAGCCAATGGCATTTCGTTTGAGTGGTCAGGTTTACGATTAACCCAACGTAAACCAAGCATAGCGATGAATGACATAGCAATCATCAGGCAACCGAGTGGCAGTTGGTCTTGAGCTGGGAAGAACGATGCCAATAGTGTTGCGATGCCAGCACCTAGGTTTTGCATACCACCTAAAATCGCACCTCCAGTACCAGCGTGGTACGGGAATGGCGAAAGTGCCCCTGTTGTTGCTGCTGGGAATAATATGCCAGCGCCCAAGAAGTAAATTGTGGCACCGCCAATCAAAGTTAATGCTGTTGTTTGACCAAACAGACCCGGTATCAATACCACTGTTGAGCCTACCAATATCGCAACCAGACCAACATTCAATGCACGGCGCTCAGAGCGACGTTGTGCGATGTAACTAGATAAGCCTGCACCGACTAAGTAACCTGGAATAGGCAAGACAAACAGCAAGCTTACTGTGGTTGCCGGTAAGCCAAGTACGCCACCAAGCAACACACCTGCCGCTGCTTCAAATACGGCTACACCAGCAAAGGTTGCGACTAATACCAATAAGAAACCTTGGAAACGTTTATCAGACAGAACGAACTTGTAGCTGTTGGCAACCGATTCATGCTTGCGTCGTTCTTTCGGCAGTGTTTCCATCATGCTCGTCATCATAGTGATCACAACAGCAATACCAAACAGCGCAAGGAATAAGTAGCTAGAACGCCAGCCGAAAACTTCTGTTAGGTAACCACCCAGTACAGGAGCCATCAATGGTGAGAAAATCACACACATGCTAATCAAGCTGTTTGCACGGTGCAGCTCTGCGCCTTCAAAACAGTCGCGAGTCAATGTACGAGACATCGCACCACCACAACCGATGCCCAAACCTTGGATAAAGCTGCCCGCTAAGAACCATTCATATTCGTGAGCGAACAATGCTACCAAAGTACCGATGATGTAGATGATCAAACCAATCACGATGATCGGTTTACGACCTAGGCGATCTGAAAGTGGGCCGTAAACAAATTGCGACAGACCATAAGGGATCAAGTAACACGCCATCACTGCCTGCAGCGAAGATGCCGAAACTAAGAACTCACCTGCCATATGACCGATAGAAGGCACGTACATCGTTTGAGTCATTTGACCTACGGCAGTCAGAATAGCGATTAAAAAGGTAAGTTTCGCTAATGGAAACGAGGCGGACATTTGCGTATCTCTCCAAAAATTAAGACGTAAAAAGCCTTAGCGCTCCATTAAAGGAGAGCCAAATGAATAAAGTGTTCAGGGAATCTAGGCGCGAGATATTAGAGCTTGATTGCGGGCTTAGCAATCAAAAAGTGTGAAGTTGAGTAAGATAAAAATCTATGACTTGGATTATAAAAACTAATTCGAAATTGCTGCATTTTAAAGAGGGAGAGGGTGGAGTGGGCTTCCTTTAAATATCTATGTTCTGGCTATGTCCAAAGCGCTAAAACCTAAGCAACACAGCCAATGATTATATGAGTACATCATTTTAAATCACAGAAAAAGGAAGAAAACACGCGCTATTAACATTTGTATAAACTTTCGTTTTATATGTAAGCAATTTGTGCTGTAATTATCCGCTAAGCTATTCGTCTAACTTGTTTACATTTTGTACAGCAATTCGTTGTCGATGTGATAGTTATGGTTATGGAAGTCTTTTGGCTTAAATAAGGATATTAAATGCGCTCTCTATCGGTACAGTGGAAAATAACCCTCTTAGCAGGTTGTTGTTTAATCATTACGTCACTGTCTCTTATTGGTTTCTCGATCTACAACGCAACGAGCAATCAACAAGTCATCAAATCTCAAAGTTCAGAATCAGTTATCAATAAAACTCAGCAGCTGCTGGCGTCTGTTTCTCAGCTAAACGCTCAAGAAACTCAACGTTATGTAGACGAAGCTATTTACCGCGCAGAGATGCTTGCGGCCAGTGCTCAGTTTCTAAAAAACAATGCAGACGAAAACTTTACACCAAGTGAAGAGCTTCGTACCGCCTTGGATGAAATGGTTCGTCGCTCGGTTTTAAACTTCGACTCTATTCAAGGAGCGTATCTAGTTTTCAAGCCTGACTTGCTCGATAGTGAAGATACGAATTATGTCGATGCTGATTATGTTGGTTCTAACGAAAAAGGTCGTTTTGCTCCTTACTGGAAGGTGGCAGATAACGGTGAAAATGTTCTAGCGAACGTTCTTTCAGAATCTATCTTGAATGATGACAGCAATAGCGAACGTTTTTACTGTCCTTTGTCTTCAGGGCAAACGTGTATTAGTACGCCGAGAGTCGTGAACAGCGGTGGTGTAGCACTACTTACGTCCTCTATTTCAGTCCCTATTTTGGTTGACGACGTTGCTATTGGTTTTCTTGGTATTGATCTAAGACTTGATGGTTTAACGAGTGTGATTACTCAATCTGACCAGAGCTTGTTTAACGGTGCGGGTAAAGCTTACGTGGTTAGTCTAGATGGTTCGGTCATCGCTTCTGATGATTCAAGCATTGCAGTCGGTTCAACTTTCCAAAGTGGCAATACAAACAGTGATTTAATGACCGACTTTATCTTTGGTGGTGAAGTGACAACGCAATGGAGCGAGAACGGTGAGTGGTTACTTGCCTTTGCACCTGTTGTTGCAGCTAACCAAACTTGGGGGGTGTTGTTTGAGATCCCAAGAGACAGTGTCGTCGCTGACGCAAATAAATTGGATTCCATCATTAGCACTAAGCTAAGTGAAGGCATCAAAACAGAAGTGATCGCCGGTACAGTGTTTATTATCTTTGGCTTAGCCATTATCGCGTTTGCCTCGTTGTCTATTGTGAAGCCGATTCGTCAGGTTGTGGAAAGGTTGAATGACATCGCTTCAGGTGAAGGTGATTTGACGCAGCGCTTGGAAGTGAAGTCTCAAGATGAAATCGGTCAGTTGTCAAAAGGATTTAACCTGTTCCTAGATAAGCTGCAACACACAATCAAAGAAGTCATTCACACCACAGAACAAGTGGCAAATACTACCAGCCAAGCGAAAGCATCAGCATCAAGTACTCGTGAAAGCAGCGAGTCTCAATTTAAAGAAGTGGATCTAGTCGCGACAGCGGCCGAAGAGATGACTCAAACTGCGGGCTTAGTGGTACAAAATGCAGAAGTGGCCGTTGATGCAGCGTGCGAAGCGAATCGTTCTGCTCAACAAGGGCAACAAGTCATCGAACTTTCAGCAGGTGAAATGAGAAAGCTGGTGGAGCGTATGTCGAGTGCTGTTCCTATTGTTGAAGAATTGGCAAAAAATAACGGAAACATCACCGAGATCTTAAGTGTGATTGAAGGGATCTCTGAGCAAACTAACTTACTGGCATTGAACGCGGCGATTGAAGCGGCTCGTGCTGGCGAACAAGGTCGAGGTTTTGCTGTTGTTGCGGATGAGGTAAGAAACCTCGCAAGTCGCACCCAGTCATCGGTTGGTGAGATCAGAGCGGTGATCGACAAGGTTCATGCTGGAACTCAAGATGTCGTTGAAGCAATACAAGAAGGCAATATCCTAGCTAACGATACAGCACTACACGTTCAGAAAGCAGTTGAAGATCTGGGGTCGATCTTTACTTCTATTGAGGCGATCAGTGATATGAACAGTCAGATCGTTCGAGCAGCCGAAGAGCAACAATCGGTTTCCGGTGAAGTAAATCAAAGCGTGGTTAATATTCGCGATTTGAGTGCGAAGATCTTGGAGCAAGCCGCGGCTTCTGAGCAAGTCGGCAATGAAATTGACCAACTGTCTCAACAACAACAGAAGTTGGTCAATCAGTTCAAGGTATAAGCATTAAGCCTTAACCAGTTCTTGAATAGAAAAAGGGACAAATGAAGATTTCATTTGTCCCTTTTTTAATTGTTTATTTAGAGGCTATGCAATAACCAGCGGTTGACGCTGCTTACTCTTCGATAAACCAGTAGCCTTTGTTGACCAATTCAGTCACGACAGTTATACCCGAAGGAGATAGGGCAGTAGCCGAGGTAATCATGGTCTCATCGCAAAGTATGTTGAGTAACGAAGAATCCGCTTCATCAACCTTAACCACTTCGCCATTGATGTAAGCAGTGTTGCTTTCATTTTCGTGGTAGAGCGCCTTTAAGCCTGATACTCGGTGAATCTCACCTTCAGACTCTAAGTGTTGAGCGATCTCTTCTTGAGTCCATAGTGGCTCTGGAGCAACGATATCAAGCTGGTGGCGTGATTGGCTTAGCAGACAACCCATGAATTCACTGATGGTTTCAGGTTGCTCTAGTGCAGATTTCAACATGTCTGTGAGATTGCTTAAATCCGATGAACGAATTTTTCCGTAGCCTTCTTGCATTTTGAATTCTGGATCGTGCAGGTGTACGTCACCCATATCATGAGCAAGCACAAAATCGGCAAAGTTGCTGATCAGTTCTTGTTCTTTAGGCGAGCGGTAGCCAATAGAGTAGCTCATTGACGGCTCTAACGTGCTCCCTTCATGTGGGAAACCTGGTGGGATATAAAGGATATCGCCCGGCTCTAAAGTTTCATCAATGATTGGGTCAAAACCTTCAATTTGACGAAGTGCAGACGCTTGAACAGTCTCTTTGTATTGGCCAACATCTTTAGCGCCAACCTTCCATTGACGTTTGCCTTGACCTTGAATGATGAAGACATCGTATTGATCAATATGTGGGCCTACGCCGCCTTCAGGTGCTGAGTAGCAGATCATGAGATCGTCGAATAACCAGTTTGGTAACGCTTGGAACGCCTCAGTCAGCTGATTTGCGCCTTGGTGCCAGTGGTTCGCTGCTTGAACGATCAGTTGCCAATGAGTTTCGGTTAATTCGCCAAACTTTTCTTCAGAGAATGGGCCGTGTTCTGCAGTCCACTGATTGTCGAGGTTAGAGACAAAGCGAGAATCCACTTCTTCTTCCATCGATAAACCAGCAAGTTCTTCCGGCGAAATTGGGTCGACGAAGTTTTGGAAGCCACCCTTTAAGATGGTTGGTTTTTTATGCCAGTAGTTTTCAAGAAACTCGGGCATAGAAAAGCTGAGTTGGTGCATGTGAATCCTGTATATTTTTATGCTAGATGCTAGATGCTAGATGCTAGATGCTAGATGCTAGTTTGGCTTGTAAATCTTGCTGGACAATTTTGATTGCTTCTAACGCGACTTTTGGATCGATTTCGTTGCTTTCGAGCAGATAGATCAGGTCGACAGCTAACTTAACTTCTTCTGGTGCGTTATCCAGTGGTGATGGTGTGTTATCAGTGTTCATTTCGCTTAGGGTTCTCTAAGTTAATCAGTCTCTCAATATTTTTCATTGAGTCTTCACAGCGTTCTAATCGCTCTTTTGCTAACTGCCAAGCCTCTTCCGCTTTTTTCTTACTGTGGCGAGGCGCAGAATCAAACGTTAACTTTCGTACTCGTACTAAATCGACCAATCGCTTTTGCCAGTCTTGGTGCTGGGCGAGTTCGTTGTATAGGTCGTTCAGGGTTTTCCCTGACTTGCTTTTTCGGTCCAAGCGTAAATCGTGGTTGGCTAACTCTCTTTGGATTGCTGCAATCTGATTGGTCAGCTTTTCTGTCAGGTAGTTGGCTCTGGACGCGGTCAGTTGATTTGAGGTTTGTTCACGTACAATGGTGCGGTACGTTGCCTGAGTTTCAAGTGCATAGGGAAGCAAAACAGAGGCGCCGCATTTAAATAAGGCTCGGTCAAACAAGGCTTGATGATAAGCCCCTCGAGATTTGTCAACCTGCGAGCAATGGCCAATCAAGGTATCAATAACACTTTTTAGCTTTGAAAATTGATTCATTTCACTTCCCGTTGGCTACTGCCTATAAGTTCACAAACCAAGCTTCGTATGCCAGTTTAATTGCAAGTACGCTTACAACTGTAACAAACACAGGTCTTATAAATGTAGCACCGAACCGAATAGCAGAGTGAGCGCCAACAAATGCACCGGCCATCAAACAAAGGCCCATGGTTAAACCTAGAACCCAATCAATATGACCAAGAATCGCGAAGGTCACCAAAGAGGTAAAGTTACTGGTAAAGTTCATGGCTTTGGATAGACCAGAGGCAAGTAAGATGTTTAAGCGATAAAGCGCCATAGAGCTTACCGTCCAAAACGCGCCAGTTCCTGGGCCAGCAACCCCATCATAAAAGCCAAGAATGAATCCTTGGTACTTTTGTTTTCTCTTAAGCACAGGACATGGCTTAGGAGACACATTATGGCTCACATCTGGAGTCTTATGAAAAATGGTATAGACCGCTGCGGCAAGAATGACTAACGGCAATACCTTCTCTAACCACTCGGTGCTAATGGCATCAACAGTGAGTGTGCCGATGGTCGCACCTATTAAAGTAGATATGAATGCATTGACCCAACACTCAGGCTTGAACAGCTTTTTACGGTAGTAAGTGAATGCAGCTGTAGATGAAGCGAAAGTCGCTGCAAGCTTGTTAGTACCCAATGCGATGTGTGGCGGTAAACCAAGTGACAGTAAAGCTGGAACGGTTAACATCCCTCCGCCACCTGCGACAGCATCAATAAAGCCTGCTGCAAATGCAACCAGAGCAAGTATGACCAACATGGTTGGCTCAATCATTTCCATAAATAGCTAGTGTTCTCGTTATCGGCTGATAGGGCAGCCACATGAAAAATCTATGGATTAGTCATGTTGGGTTGTGAATGCAAGGGCCTAGCGATGAAGGCCCATAACTACCTCAAGGGCAGGGGATATTAGTATTTTATTGTTCTTTTAAAAGGCGGTAGTGAATCGAGTAGGGACTTTCCGTATCGCTTCGTTACTATGCGTCTATCAAGGATCGTGACTTTACCAGAATCTCTTTCCTTACGCAGTAGTCTACCCACAGATTGAATAAGCTTTTTACTCGCATCTGGAACAGTAATCTGCATAAAAGGGTTACCACCGCGTGATTCAATATATTCTGAATGTGCTTGCTCTACGGGAGAGGTAGGAACACCAAAAGGAATCTTGGTAATAACGAGGTTTTCAAGAAGCTCACCCGGTAGATCAAGACCTTCAGAAAAGCTGCCAGTTCCAAAAAGAACGCTGGTTTTACCTTGGTCTATTAGCTTTTTATGTTTTTTTAGAATTTCAGTTCGTGAAGTATCGCCTTGAACCTGCAATGCCCACGACTTTTTAACGAAATCTGTTGTTAAAGCCTCTGCAACTTTGTTCATTTGCCAGTAAGAAGAGAATAGAACGAGATTGGCTTTTTTGTCTTCTATTACCTTAGGCAAAATTTCAATAAGATATTCGGTAAACTGAGGTGCTTGTGGTTCGTACTTCATTGCCGGAACGATCAACTCAGCTTGATTCTGGTAATCAAACGGTGATGCCAAAGCCAAAAATTGTACGCCATCTTCTGCTTTTTGGCTGATACCTGCTTGATGACAGAAAAAGCTGAAAGAGTTGAGCGCCCTCATGGTCGCAGATACTAATACGGCACCCACACAGCGGCTCCAGATTTGTTGATCCAGTTGCCAACCTACCTCTAGTGGCGAAACATTCACAACGAAATCGCCTTCGCTTTCTTTGTTAAGTTCGAGCCAACGAGCCAAAGGAGCACCTTTTTCTCTCTTCGGTTCAGCCATTAAGCGCCAAACTTGAGCAAGGTTCTCTGTTCTTTGTATATAGAAGCCAATTTCTGCCAGTGCCGGCTCTGCAAGCTTTGCTGAAAGCTCGCCGTCTTTAACTCGTTCCGCAATCAGGTCTGCAATCTTCGCAACTGCTTGGCTCGCCTTTTGTGTGAGTTGCTTGAGGTCTTTTGATTCATTCTCAAGCCACTCAGGTAAGTCGCCATGTTCGAAGCGATACAAGCCGTCTTCAAAGTGGTTAGCGTCAAACTGTTTACTCATTTGAGTCAGGGTAGGGATCAGCTGTTGCACTGAGTCTTGCAGCTCATTTCGAAATCGATGGACACGTTTCTCGTCAGCGAGGCCTGAAAGCTTAGTGATTGATTGATTCAAACGCTCCAACCACGATGCTGCGCCTTTTAAGCTCGCAGCCGCAGAAGAGTGATCTCTGGCTACATGCGGTAAATGGTGAGCTTCATCGAATATATAGATGCTATTTTCTGGTTCAGGCAGTATCACGCCGCCGCCTAAGTCTGCATCAGCCATCACTAAACTGTGATTGGCGATAATCACGTCTGCTTTATCTAGCTCTGAGCGAGCTTTCTGGAAAGGGCAGTCTCTATGCGTAGGCATACTGTTGTTACAGCTGTGCTTATCGCTGACAATCATCTGCCAAATCATGTTGTCGATGGGTTTTGGCCACGAATCACGGTCACCATCCCATTTACCTTGGGTTAGGCTACGATACATGGTTTGAAGTTGGTCGATATCCTTCTTCTTTGGCTTAGATTCGAACATGGCCATTTGTCCGCCATCAACCCCGCAGGCAGCGGCTAGCTTTTCGGAACAACAATAACGCTGTCTGCCCTTCGCTAATATGAAAGAAAACTCTCGATCAGTCAGTCTTCTATATAGAGGGAGATCTTTATTGACGAGCTGTTCTTGTAGCGCAACCGTCGCCGTTGATATGACTATTTTTCGGTTATTGAGCACAGCGACAGGAATAGTTGCCATTAAATAAGCCAGTGATTTCCCGATCCCGGTTCCCGCTTCTGCAACAATCATGCGATTACTTTTGTGGTATTGACCACAAAGTGTCTTCGCTATTTCTGCAACAAGGTAATTTTGAGCACGTCGAGGTACAAAGTTGTCCAACTGATCTTGGAGGTTTTGATAACTGGTGCGAATAGATTTTTGAATTTTAGTAGTTAGCATACTGTGACCTACGTAACGGAGCGAGGATAGTAGCACATATCACTAGTCGGTACATTTACGGTGAAATAGCTTGCTTTTGAATCAAAGGTAGATCTTGTTCACAAAAAAAAACTGAACCATCAGGAACTTAACTATTTTATTTATGTTGCGAAATATAAATATTAAAAAAGACTTGCTTGTAGGTGTTAAATCCTGAGATGTGGCGTTTTTACAAGTTGTTTGTGGTGTTAAATGCTGTTTTGTTCTTTTTTTGGATTATTATATTTCCTGATAAAACTAAGGATAAGCTGCTCGTAAAACTATGAAAAAAAATGTAAGTGGTTGATTTTGATTGCTTTGTGTTTTTTTTAGGTTTGTTTTTAGTTTATTTGACACGCAGGATAATCTTTTGCAATCTAGACCTCGAAATTTAGTGACGGTGATTAACCAACAAAGAGTGGTAATGACCAGTCATAAAAATAAAAGGGAACCGGGCAAGGATCTCCCATTCTTAGAAAAGGCAGTGGATTTATTATGAAAAAGACTCTATTAGCACTTGCAGTTGTTGCAGCAGCAGGCTCAGTAAACGCAGCGGAAATTTATAAATCAGAAGACGGCGCAGTAGACTTTTACGGTCAACTACGTACAGAGCTTAAGTTCCTAGACGGGCAAGATGCCAAATTAGGTTCAGGTTCTTCGCGTGCTGGTGTTGACGCTCAATATAATGTATCTGATGATCTTAAAGTTCTTGGTAAAGTAGAATTTGCATTGAAAGACAGTGGCGACATGTATGTACGTAACCACATTTTTGGCTTTAGCAGCGATCAAGCGGGAACAATCAAATTTGGTAAGCAATGGACTACATCAGATGATGTATACGGCGCTGATTACTCATACTTCTTTGGTGGTTCTGCACTGCTTTACTCTACTTTGAACGGTGCTCTTCATGACTCACAAGTAAAGTACTCTTACGATTCTGACAACTTCTGGGTAAAAGCAGGATACGGATTAGCAGAAGATGATTCTAATCAAGAGCTAGCTGAACTTTACGTTGGTTTTTCTGTTGGTGACGTAAATATCCACGTTGGTGGTGGTCAAACAACTGATGATGTAGCTGGTTCTGGTTTTACAGGCCTTGAGAACACATACTACGAAGGTACTGTTGAGTACTCTAAAGATGTTCTAACAGTTGGTGCAACTGTTGCGGCATCTTCTGTTGAATCTGCTATTGATAAAGCAGACCAAACAGGTTTCTCAGTAGCTGCTACGTATGGCGTTGCTGATAAAACAACAGTATATGGTGGTTATGAGTTCGTGTCTCAAGATCACGATTTATTAGAAGATAGCAACGTTGTTTACGTTGGTGCTGAATACAAGTACGCTAGCTGGGCACGTGTCTATGCTGAGTATGGTTATGCAGACGGTAGTACTCTAGGTTTCAACGCTCAAGGTAGTGATATGGTTGTAGCGCCTCAGACTGTTGAGGGCGAAAACAATTTCGGTATCGGTGCTCGTGTTTACTGGTAATTTGATATATTGTTAGAAAAAGCCCAACATAGAGTTGGGCTTTTTTTTGCCTATTTTTTATAAGGATGGATACAATAATGCAAAGTTTCAAATATTCTTTTTTGGGGCTGTTAGTTGCTTCTACAGTAGTTGATGCCGAAGTAATATTGGATGTCCCTGAAAATGTAAATTTACTTTCAGTAAACATGAGTGTTCCTGACTTTGAACAAGGGTTGTTTTCTGCAGATAAGACAGTGCTTTTACCTGACGGTGAAAACCAAATCGTTTTTCAATATGAACCAGTATTTGATGAAAGAGATAATCAAAGGAAAGTCTACAGTTCTGTTATTATCGCTAAATTTGAGGCAAAAAACGAAGAACTTACCTTATCTATGCCTGAGTTTAAAAACTTGCGTTCTGCTCAAGAAAACATTGGAAACTTGAATTGGGAAATTAAAAACAAGCAAGGACAAGCCTTAATCAAAAATGAAGACATTTTAGCTAGTGACGGAGTTCAACTAAATAGAAGTTATTCTGAAGAAGCTACAGAATATAATAAAGTTGGTGGTGCTGCTGCTGTAACCATGAGTTATTTAGTTGTAGAAAACCAAGTTCGTCCTGCAGTTAAGGTTAATGCTACAAGTTTAGAAGAAAACACGCTAGTAAACGCTGAAGGTTTAACGGCTAACACATCAGCTCAGGTTGTAGATAAATCGGAGTCTTTGAAACAACTTAAAGCTTTGTATCTGAGCACTTCAAAAGAAGACCGTAAAGTATTCCGTAAGTGGATGATTGACCAAGAGTAATCAATTTTTATGTGTAAAAAAGCGAGATATAATAAATATCTTGCTTTTTTATATTGCTATGAGTTAAATCTCTTTCCACTCACCAGGCTGTAGCTGCCCCACATTCATGTTGCCCATTGAATAGCGGATAAGACGTAGGGTAGGGAAGCCGATATTGGCTGTCATGCGTCTTACTTGGCGGTTACGTCCTTCAATGATTGTAATAGCCAACCATGTTGTCGGTATCGCGGCTCTGAAGCGTACTGGAGGGGTTCTATCCCACACAACAGGTTCAGACATCACCTCAACCTGAGCGGGCAGTGTCATGCCGTCTTTTAGTTCGACACCTTTTCTCAATTTATCTAAATCTTCCTCAGAAGGTGCGCCTTCAACCTGTACCCAGTAAGTCTTTGGGGATTTTGAGTTTGGTTGAGTTAGCTTAGCTTGAAAAATACCATCGTTGGTCAAGACCATTAACCCTTCGCTGTCGCGGTCAAGGCGACCTGCAGCATAAACGTCTTTCACTGGAATAAAGTCCGCTAGCGTTTTTCTCCCTTCGCCATCTGTAAATTGGCTTAGAGTATCGAAAGGCTTGTTGAACAGAATTACTTTGCGATCTTCGAGCGCAACCTTAGGTTTTGCATTGGTAGGCTTGCCTTTATATCGGTGCTTGCTTGAGTGAGATTTGTTGTGCGAATTGCCAGTGTTATTCTTATCACTGTTTCGGCTTTGTCTATTACCGCTTTGTTTTAATGTTGCACCAGAACGAGCCGGTTTGTCTGAACGAGATGCGCTGCGTGAGCGAGTAGACATGTTAACTACCTTGCAAAAATGTAAACGAAGTGTGCTGAAAAGTTTTCACTGAAACGGAATTGAGCTATCATTTGCGCGCCTAAAAGACACAAAATAGAACAAGTTGATGGACTCTTAAGCCTGATTTGTTTAATTATACCTTCGTGTTTTATTATAACAACGCACTCACGGATTTGGTTCATGCTGTCATCAAGATTGTATGAAAAATAAGATAGAGTACGACTATCGAGTAAGCAGTTTTCACTCTTAGAGTGGCTTACTGGTCAATTTATAACACGCTCACTACTTTAAATGAGCTTGTAAGAACTATAGGGAAATTTCATGCCTACTGAAAAACCAACGATCATCTATACCATTACAGACGAAGCTCCGGCGCTAGCAACATACTCTCTGCTGCCTATCATTCAATCTTTTACAGCTTCTTCTGGTATTAACGTTGATACTCGCGACATTTCACTTGCAGGGCGTATTATTGCCAACTTCCCTGACTATTTGAACGAAGAGCAACGTATTGGTGATGCATTAGCAGAACTAGGTGAATTGGCTAAGACACCAGAAGCAAACATTATCAAGCTTCCAAACATCTCTGCATCTGTACCTCAGCTTCAAGCAACAATCAAAGAGCTACAGTCAAAAGGTTACGCACTTCCTAATTACCCAGAAGAAGCAAACACTGACGAAGAGAAAGCAGTAAAAGCGACTTACGACAAAATCAAAGGCAGTGCAGTAAATCCAGTATTGCGTGAAGGTAACTCGGATCGCCGCGCTCCACTTTCTGTTAAAAACTACGCGAAGAAGAACCCACACTCAATGGGTGCTTGGTCTGCAGATTCTAAGTCGCACGTTTCAAGTATGGACGACAAAGACTTCTTCGGTAGCGAAAAGTCAGTAACCATTGAAGGTGCTACAGAAGTTAGCATTGAATTCGTTGGCAAAGATGGTGCGAAGAAAACATTGAAGCCAGCTTTTGCACTGCAAGATAAAGAGATCATTGATGCGTCAGTGATGAATAAGGCCGCTTTGGTTGCATTCTTCGAAAAAGAAATCGCATCGGCTAAAGAGCAATGTGTACTGCTTTCTCTTCACTTGAAAGCGACGATGATGAAAGTATCTGACCCAGTGATCTTTGGTCACGCGGTTAAGGTTTACTACAAAGACGTATTTGCTAAGCACGGTCAGCTGTTTGAAGAGCTAGGCGTTGATGTAAATAACGGCATCGGTGATGTCTACGCGAAGATTGATGCGCTTCCTCAAGAGCAGAAAGAAGCAATCGAAGCTGACCTGCAAGCGGTATACGAGACTCAGCCACCACTAGCGATGGTTGATTCGGACCGTGGCATTACTAACCTACACGTACCAAGCGATATCATTGTGGATGCATCTATGCCTGCAATGCTGCGTTCTTCTGGTCAAATGTGGGATCCAGAAGGTAAGCAAAAAGATACCAAAGCAATGATCCCAGATCGTAGCTACGCGAGCATTTACCAAGCGGTTATTGATTTCTGTAAAGAGAACGGCGCGTTCGATCCAACAACGATGGGTAGCGTACCAAACGTTGGTTTGATGGCTCAAAAAGCGGAAGAGTACGGTTCTCATGATAAGACTTTCATCCTTGAAGCTGCTGGTCAGGTTCAAGTTGTTGACGCTTCAGGCGCTGTGCTTCTTGAGCAAGACGTAGAGGAAGGCGATATCTTCCGTATGTGTCAGGTTAAAGATGCACCAATCCAAGACTGGGTTAAGCTTGCGGTAACGCGTGCTCGTGCATCGGGTGTTCCAGCGGTATTTTGGCTAGATGCGTCACGCGCACATGATGCTCAGCTTATCAAGAAAGTTGAAGCATACCTTCCTGAATACGATACCGATGGTCTTGAAATTAAGATCCTTGCTCCACTTGAAGCGACTCAATACTCACTGGTTCGTATCAAAGAAGGCCTAGATACTATTTCGGTTACTGGTAACGTATTACGTGATTACCTAACTGACTTGTTCCCGATTTTAGAGCTTGGTACATCAGCTAAAATGCTATCGATTGTTCCACTAATGAACGGTGGTGGTCTGTTTGAAACAGGTGCTGGCGGCTCTGCTCCTAAACATGTTCAACAAGTAGAGAAAGAAAACCACCTGCGTTGGGATTCTCTAGGTGAATTCTTGGCACTAGCGGCATCTCTAGAGCACCTGAGCGTAGTAACAGGTAACGCTAAAGCACAAGTTCTAGCTGATGCGCTTGATAAAGCGACGGGTGAGTTCCTTGATAACAACAAGTCTCCTTCACGTCGAGTAGGTGAGCTTGATAACCGTGGTAGCCACTACTATCTAGCGGCATACTGGGCTAAGGCGCTTGCTGAGCAAACGGCTGACGCTGATCTTGCTGCTGAGTTTGCAGGTGTGGCAAGTCAACTGGCTGAAAGTGAAGAAGCGATCGTTGCAGAGCTGAACAACGCTCAAGGTGTGGCTGGCGACTTAGGTGGTTACTACCTACTTGACGATGTATTGGTTTCAACACTAATGCGCCCAAGCTCAACGCTAAACGCGTTTATTGATGCATAGTGATTGGACTCATCGTTAGTCACTCATGAACGTGATTTGCTAACGAGTTGCTTAGGCTGATAGCTAAGTTATAGATAAAGTCAAAACGAAAGACGCTTTAACGATAATGTTAAAGCGTCTTTTTTCTGTCTAATACTTCTTAAGACCTAGCTTAAGGGGAGTAGCTCTTCGAGCTCATTGTCCAGTGAGCAACTTTAGAGCCCCCAAAACGAAAAAACCGCTCACGTAATCCTGTGTTACAGGTATTAAATGAGCGGTTTCAATATTCTGTTTACCTGTCAGCCGTTAATGACGACTGATGGAGGTTAACATGAGTTTGCATTCGCCTATTTTGCGGCGCTGCCTTCTACAGGAACAACGGAGCTAGCATGCGAGCCTTTAGGTCCACTTTCTACTTCATAGTCGACCTGCTGACCAGCCTTTAAGGTTCGATAACCTTCCATTTGTATTGTGGAGTAGTGCGCGAAAATATCGCCGTCTTCACCTTCTGGACAAATAAAGCCAAACCCTTTGGCATTGTTAAACCATTTTACTGTACCTGTAGCCATGCTATACATCCCTCATGCATTTTGTTACTAACGTTGTTATATCAATTGTTGTAAGTGCGATTGATATCATTCCTACCAGCTAAAGAATTTCAGCTAATAGCTTGAATCTCGTACATTGCTTACGGAAATTAACGCTACCCTGCGTAATTATTCCTTATTGTTAATTTTTGAAGCGTGTTACTGATTTTAATTCATGTTGCAAAAGTGTATTAAAAAACCTTTTAGCTCCAATGTAGCTAATGATTGAGCACAGTCAATAGTAAATTGGTATAAAAGTGATCAATTTTAATAACAAATCACATTCGAGATTAACCGCAAACTATTAACTAAATAGTAACTTAGCGGTAATCTTATCGTTAGTATCAATAGTTATGGCGTCTTTTTAATCAATCACATATGTTAATCTTGTTAATCGAGATCTTTTATTTGCAGCGATGGAAATGGTGGATTAGGCTCAGTATAGAGGAATATTTTTTGGTACTGTTTCTAGGTGCAGTTTCTTAGTACACGGTAAAGCGTGAATGTGGTAAATTTGAGTTAGGTAAACACTCACGACTTCCGAAAAATAACCCTTAGCAAAGCGATATGAGCAGAAACTTTGAATGGGCATCTCCAGGCTCAGATTTACTGGAGAAAGAAGCAACAAAAGTAAAGCCACCGGCGATGTATAACGTTGTGTTGAATAACGATGACTACACGCCCATGGACTTTGTAATCGAGATCCTAGAGCGATTCTTCTCACTAGATATCGAAAAAGCAACGGAAGTGATGCTCAAGGTTCATTATGAAGGTAAAGCTATATGCGGCACATACAGTGCTGAAATAGCGGAAACAAAGGTAGCGCAGGTCACGATGTACTCAAAGGAAAATGAGCATCCGCTACTATGTACAATGGAGCAAGTATAAATTGCTCGAACAACACTGTTGTTCCCTTAGGAGGTACTTATGCTAAATAAAGAATTAGAGACGAGTTTAAATGGCGCATTTGCTCGTGCGCGAGACAAGCGACATGAATTCATGACTGTTGAACACCTCCTACTAGCATTATTAGAAAATGATGCGGCCAAGGAAGCGCTCCAAGCTTGTCAGGCTGATCTCGATGCTCTTCGCAATGAGCTCGATATTTTTATCGATCAAACGACCCCACTTATCCCTGAAAGCGATGAAACTCGCGAAACTCAGCCTACGTTGAGCTTTCAACGAGTACTTCAACGCGCTGTTTTTCATGTTCAATCTTCAGGTCGCAGCGAAGTAACAGGTGCTAACGTACTTGTGGCTATTTTTAGTGAGCAAGAATCTCACGCGGCATATCTTCTTAAGAAAAACGACATTAGTCGCTTAGATATTGTTAACTTCATCTCACACGGTATTACCAAAGCCAGCAACGAAGGCGACAGTCCTTCATCATCCGATTCATTTGGTGGTGCAGAAAATGCTGAAGAAGCTAACTCTGAAGACCGTTTAGAAAATTTTGCTACTAACCTTAACGAAGTCGCAAAGCAGGGCAATATTGACCCACTAATCGGTCGTGACAAAGAGCTAGAACGCACTATCCAAGTTCTGTGTCGTCGTCGTAAGAACAACCCTCTGTTAGTGGGTGAAGCGGGGGTAGGTAAAACTGCCATCGCGGAAGGTCTTGCATGGCGCATCGTTGAAGGACAAGTGCCTGAAATCATTCAGAGCAGCGTAATTTATTCTCTAGATATCGGTTCACTGTTAGCCGGAACCAAATATCGTGGTGACTTTGAGAAACGTTTTAAAGCGATTCTTAAGCAACTGGAGAAAGAAGAAGACGCGATTCTGTTTATCGATGAGATCCACACCATTATCGGTGCCGGGGCTGCATCGGGTGGTCAGGTTGATGCGGCAAACTTAATTAAACCACTACTAAGCAGTGGCAAATTACGTTGCATAGGTTCAACAACGTACCAAGAGTACAGCAGTATTTTTGAGAAGGAGCGTGCTTTAGCTCGTCGCTTCCAGAAAATAGATATTATTGAACCATCGCTAGACGATACGACCAAGATCCTGATTGGCTTGAAGCCAAAATACGAAGCTCACCACGAAGTGCGCTACACCAACAAAGCGTTGCGTGCCGCTGTGGAACTGTCAGCTAAATACATTAATGAACGCCACCTTCCTGATAAGGCCATTGACGTAATCGATGAAGCGGGCGCTCGTAGTCGTTTGGCACCTGCAAGCCGTCGTAAGAAAACGGTAAGCGTGGCTGATATTGAGTCAATGGTTGCGAAAATGGCGCGTATTCCTGAAAAGTCAGTATCGTCTTCAGACAAAGATACACTCCAGAAACTGGATGAGCGCATGAAAATGTTGGTATTCGGACAAGACCCTGCAATCGATGTATTGAGTGAAGCGATTAAGCTGACCCGTGCTGGATTGGGTGCAGACAATAAACCTGTTGGTTCATTCTTGTTTGCTGGTCCTACTGGTGTCGGTAAAACAGAGGTGACTGTTCAGCTGTCTAAGTTGATGGGTATTGAGCTTCTGCGCTTTGATATGTCTGAGTACGGTGAGCGACACTCAGTGAGCCGCTTGATTGGTGCGCCTCCTGGTTATGTTGGTTACGACCAAGGTGGTTTGCTAACGGATGCCGTAATCAAGAACCCGCACTCTGTTGTGTTACTGGATGAAATCGAGAAAGCTCACCCAGATATCTTTAACTTGCTACTGCAGGTAATGGATAACGGCACGCTAACTGACAACAATGGTCGCAAAGCGGACTTCCGTAATGTGATTCTAGTGATGACGACCAACGCAGGTGTGGCTGAAACCGAGAAGAAATCGATCGGCCTGATCCAACAAGATCATGCGCCAGATGCGATGGGCGAAATCAAGAAGGTATTTACTCCTGAGTTCCGTAACCGTCTTGATAATATCATTTGGTTCAACAGCCTTGACCCAAGTGTGATTAGCCAAGTAGTTGATAAGTTCATTGTCGAGCTTCAGGTTCAACTGGACGCTCGTGGCGTGTCTTTAGAGGTTTCTGAGGATGCTCGTCACTGGTTAGCTGATAAAGGCTATGACAAGACCATGGGTGCTCGTCCAATGGGACGTGTTATTCAAGAGAAGCTTAAGAAACCACTTGCTAACGAGTTACTGTTCGGTAGCTTGGTTGATGGCGGTACGGTTAAAGTATCCCTGAAAAAAGACGAATTGGATTTCATCTATGTTGGTGCTAAAGAAGAGGTCATGCACTAACGAAGTGATTGATAAATCAAAGGCTTAAATATAAAACGCATGACTTAGGTTGTGCGTTTTTTTATGCTTGCGAGATGCGAGATGCGA